>NZ_SMKP01000060.1:0-51799 GCF_004349015.1 Nonomuraea diastatica | reverse complement strand
CTCCGGCACCTTGGCCCCCGTCAGCCTGCCCCACGCCAGCCCCATGGCGTACGCGGCTCCGAGCACCGCCGCCGTGCTCCCGCGGTCGGGCGGCGCGATCTCCAGCGCCGGCGCGGGCGCGGTCGACACCCCGCCAGGCCGGCCCTGCACGGGGAAGCCGTCGGGCTCGGTCGGCTCCCTGGCCGAGGTGCCGGTGAGCCCGGCCCGCTCCAACTCCTCGTACGCCTTCCTGAGCCGGTGGTCCAGCAGCGCGGGCAGCGCGCCCTTGGAGTCGGACAGGTCGGCGAGGAGCACGGCCGCGGCCCTCGGCGGCTCGGGCGTGAACTGCAGCGCGTCCACGAGGTCGTAGACCGAGTGCGAGAAGTGCGCCGCCGGGTCGCTCTCCACGAACGTCGCCCGGCACAACCGCGCCGGGCAGCGCCGCAGCCACGCCTGGCGCAGGGTCTCCTCGTCCACGTGGGCGTCGTCGATGCCCGGGTGGCGCAGCATGGGCTCGACCATCGTGAGCAGGGCGAGCGCCCTTGGCCTGAACCGGGGGTCGGAGAGCAGGATCTGGGCCGTGTCGGCCATCACGGCCGCCAGCCTGAGCGCCGCCTTCGGCTTTCCCGCCCGTAGCCGCCCGGCCACGAGCGTGGCGAGGTCGAGCAGCGGCGGGGCGGGCAGCCAGCGCACCCACTCGTCACCCGGCAGCGGACGGCACAGATATTCGCCGAACACCGTGATCAGCCGCTCGTTGCCGTCGAACGCCGGCGCGTACGCGCACCACATGATCGTGCCCCAGACGGCGGCGACGGTGCTCGGCACGTCGGAGGCGAAGATCTCGTCGAAGGCCGTCATCGGGTAGTCGAGCTCCGACTTGCGCCCGCTGGCCCGCAACAGCACCCTCACCCGTTCCGTGAGGCTCTCGGCCACGTCGGGGCCGATGAACGCCTGGGTCGAGCCCGGCTCGGCGCGGAAGTCGGAGCCCCGAGGGATCACCTCGTCGGGCAGCACCGCCGCGGGATGGTGCACCTGGCGCGCCCGGGTGCCCCGCGGCGGCGGCGCCAGGTGCCAGCGGCCGTCGGCGGGATCGTGCAGGTGCCAGCGGGCGTGGGCGCCGAAGAGCCACCTGTCGCCCTCGGAAGTCACGAGGATCTTGGCGGCCAGGACGTGGGCGCGGTCGGGCGGTGAAAGAGCCTGCCAGTGCGGGTCTGCGACCATGGCCCGAATCCCCGCCTCCGCTGAGGTGAACACATCCCAAGGTCGCACGGCCGTCATCGTACTTGCCGTACCCGGATCATCCATCGGCTTTTCACGGCAGAATGTTCCACTATGAGGGCGAAGGTAGCAGGCGTGCTGGCGGTCGTAAGCGTGCTCTCCGGCTGCGGCACGGGCACGGCGGCGCCACCGTCGCCGACCGGGCCCGGCGTGCTCACACTGGAGAACGCCACGCCGCCGGCGAAGGGCGGTGAGGTGGGCGAGGCCACGACGGAGTTCGGCGACGCCGCCGACCTGTCGATGTGGACCAAACTGAGCGAGACCGAGAAGGACATCGACCGGATCGCCAAGCTCGACGTCAACAAGACCGCGAAGGGCGCTCTCTACATGGAGCCCAAGACCTCGGCCTGGTTCGACGGCTTCCGCGGCCCCTTCGTCTATCAGGAGCTGGCCGGCGACATCGTCATGCACGCCCGGGTCAAGGTCGAGGGCAAGGAGGACGACCAGCCGAAGCGGAAGTTCTCGCTCGGCGGCCTGATGGCCCGCCAGCCCGGCTCGTACGCCAAGCCCAACTGGGTCTCGATCACCACTGGCACCATCGAGAAGCCCGGCCAGGTCGAGGTGAAGTACACCAAGGACGGCAGTTCCAAGCCGCAGGAGCTGGCGGTCAAGGAAGGCTGGGTGGAGCTCGTGCTCGCCCGGGTGGGCCGCGTCTTCGTCGGGCTCTACAAGGAGGAGAAGGGCAAGTGGAAGGTGGGGCAGCGGTGGCCGTCCACCCTCCCCGACGTGTTGCAGTGGGGCATCACCGGCTACACCGACTGGGACAGCTACAGCACGCTGAAGAAGGACGCCGACAAGGGCAACGCCAAGCAGATCAAGGGCCAGCCCGACCTCAAGCTGACCGTCGACTATGTGCGTTTCCTGCGGCCGGAGCTGCCCGACTACGCCGACCCGCTCAACAATGCCTCGGTGACGGACGAGGTGCTGATCAAAGCGATGACGCCCGCCGGTGCCTGAGCGCCTTGGCCGCGTAGTTGTCCGGCGTGCGAGCGAAGGAGTCGCGGTCGCCATCGGTGAGCTCGCGCACGATCTTCCCGGGCACGCCGGCGACCAGCACGCCCGACGGGATCTTCTTGCCGGGCCCGACGAGCGCTCCCGCGGCCACCAGGGTGCCCGCCCCGACGCGGGCACCGCCCAGCACGATCGCGCCGATGCCGATCAGCGTGCCCGACTCGATGTGGGCGCCGTGGACCATGGCCTTGTGGCCCAGGCTCACCCGGTCTTCGAGGATCGCCGGCTCGCCCGGGTCGGCGTGCAGGCAGCACAGATCCTGTACGTTGCACTTTTCGCCGATCTCGATCCGCTCGTCGTCCCCTCGGAGAACGGAGCCGTACCAGATGCTGGACGCCTGGCCCACCCGCACGCTGCCGACCACCACGGCACCAGGCGCGATGTACGCCTCGGGATGAATGTCCGGAGTTGCTCCGTTGTCCAACGCTGCTATGTACATCCGTCACATGGTAATTCCTGCTCCGGGTATGGCGTTCGGGTTGCGGACGTGGGCAGATGGCAGGAAAGTCGTTTCCTGACGTCTCGTCGTCAGACCCTCACAACCCGCAGTTTTCCCCCGCCTCACGCAAACCACCCTTAGGTAACCCCCATGACAAACCAGCACGAGAGCCTCCCCGATCTGATGCAAGAGGACACCTTCGAAGTCGTGATGCGCGGTTACAACCGCCGTCAGGTCCACGACTACATGATCCGGATCCGTAACCAGGTACGTGATCTTGAAGAGCGGCTGGCACGAGCGATCGACCAGGCCGAGCAGGGCCGCATCGAGCTGGCAGAGGCCAGGCGGCGCATGGTCGAGACGCCGCAGAGCTATGAGGATCTCAGCCCTCGCCTGGCGCAGATCCTGCGGCTCGGCGAGGAGGAGGCCGCGGCGAAGCGTGAAGACGCCGAGACCGAGGCCGCCAGCGTGCGAGACGCGGCCAAGACGGAGGCCGAGCGTCTGGTGACGACGTCCCGCGGGACCGCCGACAAGATCCTCTCCTCCGCCCAGGCAGAGGCCGAGCGCCGGGTGAACGAGGCGACGCAGTCGGCGGAGCGGATGCTGGCCCAGGCGGGAGCCGACGCGGAGGAGCAGCTCACGGCGGCCCGCACCGAGGCCGAAGAGGCGCTCAGGGAGGCGAAGGCCGAGTCGGAGCGGGTGCTCGCGGCGGCCCAGGCGCAGTCAGACCAGCTGCTGCAGAACGCCAACGCGAAGGCCGAGCGGCAGGTGACGAGTGCGCGCGACGAGGCCGAGTCGATGCTGGAGACGGCCAGGCAGCGCAGCGCCGTGCTGGACGAGCAGGCGGGCCGCCGGGTCGACTATCTGACCAACACGCACACCGAGGTCGTGCGGCGGCTGACCGAGATCAGCACCGTGCTCGGCGACCTCATGCGCAGCGAGTCGGCCGCCGGGCCGCTGATCCCCGACGCCGCCATGCCGTCCGCGCCGGGCGCGATGCCCGCGCCGTCGCCGGGCGAGACGTCCGTGCCGTCGCCCGGCGCCACCCCCGCGCCCGCCGCGCCGCAGGAGGACGTGCGGGTCATCCTCGACGAGGACGATTCGGACAAGACCCGGAAGGTCAAGGTCTCCGACGACACCGAGGTCAACGTCATCCGCCTCTCCGAGGCGAACAAGTAGGTCCTCTCCCCGCCGGGGCGGGAGGACGACGGTGCGGAGCGGAAGCCCCCGCCCCCGATAGGGTCGGAGGCTTCCGCGCTCGTGGCCCCTCCATGCGTGGTGGCCCGGTGCCGGGGCCGCCGAGACGCTGGACCCGGCACCGGGCTGCTCGTGTGTCGCCGGCCGTTGCCCGGCCGGCGTCAGGGAGGTGCGGGGCCGGCCCGCCACGAGTGTTGCTCGCCGGCCCTTCTCTCCTGGTCCCGGAGCTGGTCGCGCAGGCCGTCCGGGTCGTCCGCGTCGATGGTCATCGCGCATCCGGCCTCGCGCTGCGCCGCGCTGATCGGATGGTGTCTCGTGGCCCACCAGCGGCCCGCATCGCTCCGCCAGATGGTCCAGTGGGGGAACTCCCGGGCTATTTCCGCAAGATGCCGATCAAAGGACATCTCCGTCCACCTTTCCCGGGCCCCCAGGCGAGGTTCCATCTCTCTAGAAGATGCGCTACCTCTCTAGAGAATTCTATGATCGTGACGGTCAGGTCAACCTATCGCTTGACAGATCGCCTTGACCTACGCGTCGAAGTCGTACTGGAGTACATACGCGGCGGAGTCCAGCACCATCTCGTTGACCTCGACGGGCAACCCTCCCGACGTGTACGCGGTGCGTGCGATCACGATCACGGGTGTGCCTCCGGGCAATTCCAGCAGGGCGCTCTCGCGCGGCGCCGGCATGCGGGCGCGCACCTCCTCGGTGAAGTGGGCCGGTGGCACGCCCAGGTCGCCCAGCCTGGCGTAGGCCCCGCCGGGACCGGTGTCGGGGAGGGTGATCGCGCTGCCCTCCACCAGGTGGGCGGGGAAGAAGGAGGTGGACAGTTGCACGGGTCTGTCGTCGACGGAGTAACGCCGCCTGCGCACCCAGACCTCCCGGCTGTCGAGGACGCTCGCCACCTCGTCGGACGCCCGCTCCAGCACCACCTCCACCCGGTCGACCTCGAAGGGACGGCCGCGCGCGTCGGCCTCCCAGATGGCGCGTCCCTGACCCCATTGCTCTCGTGACAGGCGGCGTGAGCCGTGCCTGCGTATCGGTTTGAACAGCCGCACGTAAACCCCCGAACCTCGTTTGGGCACTACCAACCCTTCATTGATCAGTACGGCAAGCGCTTGCCTGGCGGTTGCCCGTGCGATTGCGTATTCGGCCATCAGCGCGTTCTCGCCCGGTAGTCGGTCCCCGTCGCGCAGTTCGCCGGACAGAATCCGGGCGCGGAGGCCGTCGGCGATGCGGCGATAGATAGGGGGCTCGTGGGGTACCGGGGATTCAGACACGTTTGATCACCCTCTGTCACCAACCAGGTTGTGGCGTCTCCAGAGAACTTGCCCCGTCTTGTCCACGATCGCACAGATACACAGGTTGGTCGCGAGCTTCTTTTGAGCGGATCGTGCCCGTGTGGTGAATTCGGCGATGTTTTAGCGGACCGTTACCGTGAAACGGTCACAGCCGGTATTCGGCCGGCCCACCAGCGGCGAGTAACCAAAGCAAAGATCACGGCACCCGTCGTGTTGAGAATGACGTCGTCCACAGAGGAGAAACGGCCCAGTCGCAGAGCGTGCTGGAGCACCTCGACCAGGACCGAAAAGGCCGCCGCGACGGCCGCAACACGGACGGTCGAGGACATCGCCCGGCTGCGCACCGGCAGCAGCGCGCCGAGCGCCGCGAACACCAGCAGATTGCCTCCGACCTGGACCAACACCGCCTCCCACGGTGCCGCGGCCAGGTCCGCGAGGTCGGTGAACGGGACGAGGCCGACACCTGTCCGACCGGTGGACGGGGTGAGGATCATCCAGATCCACGGCGTGGTCCCGGCCACGATGCCGACGTCGGCGATGGAGGTGCGCAGGGCCGCGGGACGCCCGGCACGGGCGCGGTGGCGGGAGAGGAGCAAGATTGCTAGCAAGGCCAGGGGCAGCGCAAACGTACCAGCAATAATGACTGTTCCCCACAATTCCCACGTTCGCGCCATCCGACCATGATGGCGAGCGATCAAGGGGTACCGGAAGATGTCCGTCCGGACAGGGTCAGCCACCAGACCGCGATCTATACAGAGAGATAGAGGAGAGTGTTGTGCTGACCCATTTCATCGGTGGCCTGCCGGTGGCCGCAGGCCATCCGTTCCCCGTCCATGATCCGGTGACGGGCGCGGTGGTGCGGCAGGCGCACGAGGCCGACCCCGAGGTGGTCGACCGGGCGGTCCGGGCGGCCAGGGAGGCGGCGCGCGACTGGGCGGCGATGCCCGTCGGCGAGCGCGCCGGGTGGATGCGCCGCCTGGCCGAGGGCATCGAGTCCCGCTTCGACGACGTGGTGGCGGCCGAGATCGCCGACACGGGCAAGCCGTTCGACCAGACCCGCACGCTCGACATCCCGCACGGCATCGCCAACTTCCGCGCCTTCGCCGAGATCGCCGCCCAGCGTCCCGACGACGCTTTCCACCTGTCCGGCGTGCTCAGCTACACCGTGCGCAGGCCGCTCGGGGTCGTCGCGGTGATCGTCCCGTGGAACCTGCCGTTCCTGCTGATGACCTGGAAGCTGGCCCCGGCGCTCGTCGCGGGCAACACGGTGGTGGTCAAGCCCTCGGAGAGCACGCCGGGCTCGGCTGCGGTGTTCGCCGGGATCTGCGCCGAAGCCGGGCTGCCCCCGGGCGTGGTCAACATCATCTTCGGCCACGGCGCATCGGGCCAGCTCCTGGTCGAGCACCCCGGCGTCGACGGCGTGACGTTCACCGGCTCGACCAGGACGGCCAGCACGATCATGAAGACGGTGGCCGACCGGGTCAAGCCGATCTCGTTCGAGCTGGGCGGCAAGAACGCCGGACTCGTCTTCGACGACTGCGATCTCGACCGGGCGATCGACGGCGCCGTGCAGTCGGTCTTCACCAACGGCGGCCAGGTCTGCCTGTGCACCGAGCGGCTCTACGTGCAGCGCTCGATCTTCGAGGAGTTCTGTGCCCGGCTGGCGAGCCGGGCCCAGGAGGTCGAGCCGCAGCCGATGATCTCGCTGGAGCACCGCGAGAAGGTGCTCTCCTACTACGCCCTGGCCCGCTCGGAGGGAGCCAAGGTGCTCACCGGGGGCGGCGTCCCCGCCTTCAACGACCACCGTGATTCCGGATATTTTGTAGAACCGACAGTAGTGACAGGCTTGTCGGAATGGTCGAGGTTCAACAGGGAAGAGATCTTCGGGCCGGTCTGCCACGTCGCGCCCTTCGACAGCGAGACCGAGGCGATCGACCTGGCCAACAGCAGCGACTACGGCCTGGCGGCCACGCTCTGGACCACCGGTCTCGACCGGGCCCACCGGGTGGCCCAGCGCCTGGAGGCCGGGCTCGTCTGGGTCAACACCTGGTATCTGCGCGACCTGCGGACCCCGTTCGGCGGTGTGAAACTGTCGGGCATCGGCAGGGAAGGAGGCATACAGTCGCTCGACTTCTACTCTGAACCCACCACTGTCACCATCAAACTGGAGCAACCCGATGCATGACGAATGGTCCCAAGCCGTGGACGCGCGAACCCAGGCCGCCGACCGGCTGCTGGAGGCCGCGCGTACGGGCAAGCCGTGCCCGCCCATCAGGGACCTGGTCAGTACGGCCGCCGACGGCTACGCCGTACAGGAGATCAACACCCGGCGGGCGATCGGCGAGGGGCGGCGGCCGGCGGGCAGGAAGGTCGGCGTGACCAACAAGGTGCTGCAGCAGCGCTTCGGCATCGACCAGCCCGACTTCGGCATGCTCTTCGCGGACACGTCGTACGGCGACGGGCAGCCCGTGCCCGTGCACAGGTTCCTGCAGCCGCGCGCCGAGGCCGAGGTCGCGCTGGTGCTCGGCCGTGACCTGAGCGGCGGGCCGTTCACGGTGGCCGACGTGATCAGGGCGGTGGAGTTCGTGTTGCCCGCGATCGAGATCGCCGACTCGCGCATCGCCGACTGGGACATCACGCTGGCCGACACGGTCGCCGACAACGCCTCCGCGGGGGCGTACGTGCTGGGCGGCACGCCCGTGCCCCTGACAGGGCTCGACCTGCGCTCGGCCGCGATGACGATGACCCGGGGCGGCGATGTGGTCTCGACCGGCTCCGGCGCCGAGTGCCTGGGCCACCCGCTCAACGCCGCCGTCTGGCTGGCCACGCGGCTCGGCCGCACCGAGTACGCGCTGCGCGCCGGCGACGTCGTGCTGACCGGCGCGCTCGGCCCCGTGGCGCCCGTCGAGGCGGGCGACGAGTTCGAGGCCCGCATCGACGGGCTCGGCTCCGTACGCGCGGTGTTCTCGGCGTGAGCGCGCGCGACGAGGCCGAGCGCGTGCCGGGTCGAGCCGTCTCCCGCGAGCGGTGCCTCGCACTCGACGCCGGCGACCCGCTGCGGCGTTTCAAGGACGAGTTCGTGTTGCCGGAGGGAGTCGTCTACCTCGTCGGCAACTCGCTGGGCGCGCTGCCCCGTCGTGCCGCCGAGCGGGTGCGCCGGGCGGTCGAGGACGAGTGGGGCGGGCAACTCGTCGGCGGCTGGAACCACGCCGGGTGGTACGAGCAGCCGATGGCGGCCGGCGACCGGCTGGCCCCGCTGATCGGCGCCGGCCCTGGACAGGTCGTGGTGGGCAACACCACCTCCATCGCGGTCTTCCAGGCGGTGGCGGCCGCGCTGCGGCTGCGCCCCGGCCGCCGGGTGATCGTCTCCGACGTACGCAACTTCCCCACCGACCACTACATGGTGCAGGGGCTGGCCGGGCTGCTCGGCGGCTACGAGGTGCGCGACTTCGCGGAGGGGCGCTTCGACGACGCGGCCGTGGTGCTGCTGGCGGAGGTCGACTACCGCACCGGCGCCCGCCACGACGTGCCCGCGGTCACCGCCGAGGTGCAGGCGGCGGGGGCGCTCATGGTCTGGGACGTGTGCCACAGCGTGGGGGCCATGGAGGTGGACGTCTCGGCGGCCGACTTCGCGCTCGGGTGCACGTACAAGTATCTGAACGCCGGGCCCGGCGCGCCCGCCTTCCTCTACGTCAACCCGCGCCACCACGCCGCCGCCGCGAACGTGTTGTCCGGCTGGCACGGCCACGCCGAGCCGTTCGCGTTCGAGCCCGGCTACCGGCCGGCCGAGGGCGTCAGGCGGTTCGCGGTGGGCACTCCGCACGTGTTGTCGTTCGCCGCGCTCGACGCCGCGCTCGACCTGTGGGCAGAGGTGCCGATGGCGCAGGTGCGGGCCAAGAGCATGGCGCTGACCTCGCTCTTCGTCGACCTCGTCGGCGACGCGCTGAAGCTCGCCTCGCCGGCGGACGCCGCCGCGCGCGGCAGCCAGGTGAGCTTCAGCCACCCCGACGGCTATCCGGTGATGCGGGCGCTGATCGACCGCCGCGTGCACGGTGACTTCCGCGCGCCCGACATCCTCAGGTTCGGCTTCGCGCCGCTCTACGTCGGCTACGCCGACGTCTACGACGCCGCCGCCACGCTGCTGGAGGTGCTGGACAAGGAGCTGTGGCGGGACGAGAAGTATGCCGGGCGGCTGGCCGTCACCTAAGCCTCGTCCAGCAGCTTGATCGCGCGTTTGGGGGCGATCGCCCGGTAGCTCTCCTCCACCCAGTCGAGCAGCACCTCGGTCTCGGGCAGCTCCGACAGGAACGGCACGGTCACCCAGCCCGCCCTGCCCAGCCCGTAGCCGCTGGGCTGCGCGCCCTCGACGGTCAGCGCGTGGCCGTGCGCCTCCGACAGCAGTTTCACGCCGAACGTCGGGTCCCACTTCTCGGTCTGCTCCTCCAGGCCGAGGAAGAGGAACACCTTCTTGTTCACCTTGACCACCGTCTCGCCCCACGGATGATCCTCGTGGCTCTCGGGCAGCCCGAGGGCGAACGCGCGCAGCTTCTCACGTACGTCCTGCCAGTCGCTCATGCCCGCACGTTACCCCGGAACTCGTCGAGCTTGTGTTCGATGCGCTCCCTGACCAGGTCGCGGGCCTCCATCCGCGGCACGCCCGACATCAGCAGCCGGTCGTAGTCAGTGTCGAGATGCCGGATGGAGGCGATCACGGCGAGCGTGATGGCATTCTCGTCCAGCGCCCTGGCCGCCGCCGACCTGCCCACCCGGCCGCTGCCGCGCTGGCCCGCGTGCTCGGCGATCTCCCGCGCCCGCGGCTCAGGGCAGCCGGGAAACAACCGGGCGATCTCGGTCGCCATCCTGGTCTGGAACTCGACGTCCTGCTCCGCCCTGCGTACGCGGTCGCGTTCCCTGCGGCGCAGTCGCACCTCCTCGTCCGCCAGGCAACGCTCCTCGGCGGCGGCCAGCGCGGCCTCCTCCACCAGCAGGCCCATGCGCTGGTAGACCTTGCGCCGCCGGTTGTACCGGACGACCACCGCGGACAGGCCGCTCTCCTGCTTGGCCCGCCGGCTGAGCGCCGCGTCGCCCGCGGGCAGGAACGCCAGGTGGTCGAGGTCCGCGCAGGTCAGGCAGTGCGGCCGGTCGTCCTCCATGATCAGGTAGGGGCCGGTGTCGCCGCATGCCGCGCACGTCCAGGCGTCGAGCGGGGCCACCGCCACCAGGTCGGGCGGCTTGCTCTGCGCCTCGGTGAGCCGGCGCACGCGGGCCTCGCTGAGATCGGGCGAGAGCCAGTGCACGCGGAACGCCTCCTGCCCGTCCTTCGACGTGAAGCGCAGCTCGCGGCGGTCGCGGGTGCCGGCCACGTAGGGCGTGTCGACCGGTCGCAACCCCCTGGCCATGGCCCACTCCCGCAGCAGGGCGGCTGCGGTGAGCAGGCGGTCCTCGCCGACGTCGGACAACTCGGCCAGCGTGGCCGCCCTGCCCTGCCGCCAGACGTCGACGTGCCTGGTGTGCAACCAGCGCAGGCCCGTCACCACGTCGATGAAGGTCACGTATTTCCTGGCGGTCAGCGCGATCTCGGCCGCGTCGGCGACCCTCCGCGCCAGCTTGGGCCTGCTCGCCCCATCGGTTCGGCTCACGTACCCCAGTGTCCCGCGCCCTTTGTCGTGAGATGGCGAGAGCCGCAGCATTCCTTTTCGCCATAGCGGCAAGTAACTCCTTCGGACCTGGCCCTGGAGGAGAATCGTGCGTCTGATCTGGCCCGCCCTGTTCATGCTGGCCACCTCGTGTGGCGCGGCTGAGGAGGGCACGCAGCCCGTCGTCTCGGGCGCGTTCGGCAGCAAACCGGTCGTCGCCATTCCCAAGGGAAACCCGGGCCACACGCCGCGCATCACGGTGTTGTCCGTGGGCAGCGGCCGGCGTACGGTCCCCGGTGACGTGGTGCTCACCGACGTCGACATCCGGCGCTGGTCCGGCAACCAGCCCTACCTCAGCACCCACGACGGGCACCAGCCCACGACGGTGGTCTTCGACGGCAGGCTGGTGTCGGAGACGTGGCGGCAGTCGCTCATCGGCCGGTCGGCGGGCAGCAGGGTCATGCTGATCAGCCCGGCGGCGGACGCCCTCGGCCCTCACATGCCGCTGACCGGCCTCTCCCCGGCGGACACGCTGGTGCTGGTCTTCGACATCCTGGGCGGCTACCCGCCCGACGCCCGGCTGGTCGGTCGTCCCCTGCCGGTCGTCCCCGCCGGCCTGACGCCGGCCGCGCAGCCGCGCGTCCTCATCGACGGCTCCGGGCCGGAGGTCGTGGCCGGCGCGAAGGTCGTGGTCCAGTACGTGGCCGCCTCCTGGCCGTCACGCACGGTCGTGGACTCGTCGTACCGGAGGGGCGGGCCCAGCGCGTTCACCCTGGAGGAGGGCTCCGTGCCCGCGGGCTGGACGGCCGCGCTGGACGGCCTGCGCGTCGGCAGCCGGGTGGCCGTGCCCTCCCCAGGGCCCGCGCCCATGCTCTACGTCGTCGACATCCTCGACACGATCACGCAGGGGTAGGCCGGGCGGCGCGCCACCACCCGGCCCGGTCCTGCTCGTCGGCCCTAGTCGCAGTGTTCCCACGGGCTGTCGTACGTGGTGCCGCCGGCCGCGCCGCCCCACTTGACGCAGGTGCTGGGCGCGGAAGCGGTCACCGGTCCCGCGTAGTAGGAGAAGTTGCCTGAGTCGGTCTTCCTCGCACTGCCCTGCACTTCCAGGTAGGCGCTGGTGGCGGTGGCGGTGCCGAGCGACTTCGACTTCAGCGTGACGACGCAGTTGCTGCGGTTGCCGCTGTTGTAGAGCAGGTAGACGGTGCCGTTGCTCCCGAGCGCGGCCGAGTCGATCACGTTGAAGCCCGAGCCGCAGACCTCCTGCGGGCTGTACGGGTTGCTGGAGCCGCCGCAGTTCCTGGAGGTCAGCGTCTGCTGGGGGTAGCCGAAGGTCGTCCCGTCGAAAACAGCCCGCTGGATGTTGGACGGATAGCTGCTTCCCTTGCGTACCTCGTAGTGGAGGTGAGGCTTGATGGCGTTTCCCGGCTTGCTGGTGTTGCCCACCGTACCGATCTTCTGGCCCTGCGAGACCGACTGTCCCTGGCTGACCGAGCGGGCGTTCAGATGGGCGTAATACGTGGACCAGCCGGACCCGTGGTCGATCTTGACCAGGTTGCCGAAGCCGTTCGTCGAGCCCTGGTGGGCCGAGATCACCACGGTGCCGGCCGCGGCGGCCACCACGGTGTCGCCGAGGTCGGCGTCCGCGGTGCTGCCGCGGTTGAAGTCGATCTCGTACGACCTGTGCGCGCTGCTGGCGCTGGAGTTGCCCGTCCAGGACTGGCCGCAGGGGAACGGCAGCTGGAAGTTGGTCGCGAGGATCTGCGCCTCCTCCGACTCCGGCGCCGGGTCGGCCGCGGCGGCTGACGTCGTTCCGAGGCTGAATAAGAGTGCGACGCCGGCGGCCATTGCTCCGCTGAGCTTCATGGGGTGATCCTTTCCGTGGGATCTCTGAGACAAGGGTCTGCATCGGCCGCACATAAATCGTCCAGAACCGATACAAGAGCTGTCAGGCCTCTGCAGAGGAGCTGATGCGGATGTCGATCACCTTCCACGTGCTCGGGCCGCTCGAAGTCCGGTCCGCCGGACGTCCCGTCCGGATCTCCGGCAGGAAGCCCCGGCTGCTGCTGGCCACGCTGCTGCTGGACGCGGGCCGGGTGGTCGGCGCCGACCAGCTCGCCGAGGTTCTCTGGCCGCATCGCCCACCGCGTTCCGCGCAGGCCAACGTGCGCACGTATGTGAGCGTTCTCAGATCGGAGCTGGGCCAGGGGCACTTACGCGCCGACGGCTCCGGCTACGCGATCGACGTGGCCGACGGCGCGCTCGACCTGCTGCTCTTCGAGGACCTGGTGGACCGGGGCGAGTACGCGGAGGCGCTCGCGCTCTGGCGCGGCGCGCCGCTGTGCGATCTGCCGGGCAGCCCGCTCTGGGACCGCCGTCTCGAACTCCTTCATCAGGGACGCCTGCGCGCCGCGGAAGCCCTGATCGACCGCCGTCTCGAGCGGGGCGACCACGAGGGCGCGATCTCCGAGCTGCGCGGGCTGCTGGCCGAGCACCCCTACCGGGAGGACTTGTGGGGGCGTCTGGTGCTGACCCTGCACAGGGGCGGCAGGAAGGCCGAGGCTTTGCGCGCCTACGCCACGGTCAGGGGCAGGCTCGTGGACGAGCTCGGCGTCGAGCCGGGTGCGGAGCTGCGCGGGGCGTACGAGCTGATCCTGGCGGACGACGCGCTGCCCGCCGCCCCCCGGCAACTTCCGCCTGATCTGCCCGACTTCACCGGCAGGGCCGGCGCCCTGGCCGAGCTCGCGGAGCCGTTCTCCGTCGCGGTGATCTCGGGGCCGCCCGGCGCGGGCAAGTCGGCGCTGGCCGTGCACGCCGCGCACGCGCTGTGCGCGTCCTTCCCCGGCGGGCAGCTCTACCTGGAGCTGGACGGCAGGGAGCCGGGCGACCTGCTGGCCGAGGCGCTCAGAGCGCTCGGCGTGGAGGCGGCGCCGCCCACGCTGCGCGAGCGCTCGGCGCTGTTCAGGTCGCTGCTGGCCGAGCGGCCGATGCTGGTGGTGCTGGACGACGCCCGCGACGCCGGCCAGGTGCGGCCGCTGCTGCCCGGCAACGGCAGCGCGGTGATCGTCACGAGCCGGCGCCGGATCACCGAGTTGCCGGGCGCGGTGCGGATCCAGCTCGGCCGGCTCGGCCCGAAGGAGGCGCTGTCGCTGCTCGGCAGCATCGTGGGCGGGGACCGAGTGGCCCGCGAGCTGAAGGCCGCGCAGGCGATTGTGGCCGCGTGCGGGCGGTTGCCGCTGGCGGTCAGGAACGCCGGCGCTCGGCTGGCCGGCCGGCCCGGCTGGTCGCTGGCAGTGCTCAGGCAGCGCCTGGAGGACGACTGCATCGGCGAGCTGGGAGACGTACGGGCCACCCTGGACGGCGGTTACGCGCGCCTGCCCGACGAGGCCGCCCGCATCCTCGGCACGCTCGGCAGGCTCGGCGCGCCCGCCCAGCCGGGGTGGGTGATCGACGCCGCGCTCGGCAGGCACGGCGCGCACGACGTCACCGACCTGCTGGTGGACGTCAACCTGCTCGACCTGGTCGGCACCGATCCGGTGGGCCAGCCGCGCTACCGGGTGCCCGACCTCATCGGCCGGCACGCGCTCGAACGCGGCCCCGCGCTGCTGCCCTCCGGCGGCCCGGGGGAACGCGGCGGGCTCGACGCCGTGGTCAGGGTGCTGGCCGCGTGGACGGCGACCACCGAGCACGCCATGGCGCGGTTGCCGACCACCGTGTTCAGTCTCACCGCTGCCAGGGCGCCGCGCTGGCGGCTGCCGGAGCGCACGCTCGAACGGCTGACCGCCGACCCGGTCACCTGGTTCGAGGCCGAGCACGAGGCGCTGGCGGGCGCGGTGGACGTGGCGGCCGAGCTGGGGCTGGCCGAGTCGGCCTGGGGGCTGGCCGCGGCCATGGTCCCCTGCCTCGACCTGCGCTGCCACCTCGGCACCTGGCGGCGCACCCACGCCTCCGCGCTGGCCGCCGCACGCGCCGCCGGCGACACGTACGGCGAGGCCGCCATGCTGAGGGGCCTGGCCCAGGTCAGCCTCTACCAGGACCGGTACGAGGAATCCGCGGAGGGCTTCACTCGATCACTTCAGATATTTCACGACTTAGGCGACAGCCGGGCCGAGGCCACCTCCATCTGCGGCCTCGGCGCGGTGAGCCAGTTCCGCGGTCGGTACGCCCGCTCCTTCGGACACTTCCGGCACGCCCTGGCCATCTTCCTGGCCACCGGCGACCAACAGGGCGAGGCGTACGCCCGCCAGGCCATCGGCCGGGTCTGCCTCAAATCCGGCGACCTGGCGCAGGCATCGCAATCGCTGGCCCAGGCCATGCGGCTGGCCCAGGAACTCGGGGACGCCCACCGGGAGGGCTGCGTGTGCGTCCAGATGGGGCACCTGCACCACGCGATGTCGTTCCACCGGCACGCGCTGGAGATCTTCGAGTCGCTGGGGGACCGGCACTGCGGGGCGTACGCGCTGCAGAGCCTGGCCGGGCTCCAGGCCGAACGCGGGGACCTGGCACGGGCCTCCACAGGGCTCGAACGCTCGCTGGAGATCTTCCAGAAGCTCGGCGACCGCAGCGGCGAGGCCTCGACCACCGAGCTGCTCGGGGAGCTGCACCGTTCGGCCGGGCGTACCGGGCTGGCGCTCGACTACCTCCGGCACGCCAAGGCACTCCGCCGCAGCCTGCCCGCCTGAGCGGGTCATGGCTCCAGGTCGGCGCGGATCATGCTGTAGAGCACGCTGTCATGCCACCGGCCGGCGCGGAAGCCGCTGCCGCGCAGGACGCCCTCCCGGGTGAACCCGGCCTTCTCCAGCGCCCGCTGCTCGGCCACGTTGGTGATCTCGGTGGACGTCGCCGAGCATCCCGTGCTCCTCCCAGCGCCGGCGCAGGTGGTGGGAGTTCTGGAAGCCGTACCTGGCACTCGCCCGTGCTGTCAGGGTCGCTCACGAGCCGGTGCAGGAAGGGCAGGTCACTTTCTCCGACCGGGCGCAGGCTGATGGTCATGAACGGGACACTATGCGGCGTACGAGACGTCTGAGCCGCGACTCCTGGAGCGGCGACGCCGTCAGGGCGTCGAGCGCCTCGGCGGCGGACGGCCGCTTGGCGGGGGAGTGATCGAGCATCCTGCGCACCACCTCGGGCACGTCGGGCCCGTGGGCATCGGCGCTCGTCGGGAACTGGCCGGTGAGGAGCTGGTAGGCGATGGCTCCGGCGGCGTAGACGTCGGAGGCGGTCGTCATCCGGTCGGGGCGCTCCTGGCACTCCGGCGCCACGTAGTGGGCGTCGAGCACGTTGCCCAGCTCGTGGGCCACGGTGTAGTTGCGCGGACCCGGCTTGGCGTGGTCGAACCCGGTCAGCACCGCGTGCCCGTCGTCGGTGACCAGCACGGACGCCGGCGTCAGCGCCCGGTGGACGACGCCGTTGGCGTGCGCGTGCGCCAGCCCGCTCAGCAGATCCTTGATCACGCCGAGCCGGGCGCCCCGGCCCAGCGACAGGTGCAGGGCCTCGCCGTGCACGTCGTCGAGCACCAGCACGAAGCGGCTCTCGTCGTCGATGGCGAAGAAGTCGCGCGGGCGCACCACGCACGGGTGTGGCGGGATGCGGGCCAGGGTCTGGTAGGCGTTGGCGATGCGCTGCCGCTCGGCCCCCCGCGCCTCGTGGTCGGCCAGCGGATCGGCCTGGTAGACCCGGAGCAGCACGGTCTCGCTGCCGGGCAGCGTCACGTTGAACGCCCGATATTCGGTGACCTTGGCGTCGCCGCCGAGTTGTTCCTCGACCTCCCAGTTGCCGAACCTGGGCGGCGCGGTGCTGCGGCGCACGGTCTGGTTGAGCGCGTCGAGGATCGCCGTCATATAGGGACTCGCGTCGGGGCTACACCCGCGCCTGACCCGCGAGACGTCACTCAACGTGGCCAGCAACCCCGGCAGGTCGGTGACGTTGGCCGCGTCGCGCCTCGCGGGATCGACCAGCTCGGCGTCGGGTGAGGTGAGCACGACCAGGCAGTCCACATAGACCCGCTCCAGCTGCGTGGCCTGCGACACCAGCAGCCCCTTCAGCGCCTTCGCGGTGCCGCGCAGCTTGGCCACGGGGGAACCGAACGCCTCCCTGCGCGGCGGGAACCAGCGGGTGCCGGACACCTCGATGCGCCCCCGGGTGCCCTTGACGTCGACGACCACCAGCGAGTGGCCGGTCAGCACGATCAGGTCGACCTCGAAGACGTCGTGGCCGCGCGGAAGCTCGATGTTGTGCAGCAGCAACCAGTCGGCGGGTGCGTGATCTCGCAGGTAGGCGATCACCCGCCGTTCGGCGTCGTTGACTGGACGTCCCCCGCCGACGATCTCTGCCATGCGGACCATACTCCCATGGGAACCACTTGACAGCATATTGCCCTAATGACAGCATATTGTCATGATGAACGTCATCCACCACGCCGTGTACGACACCTTCGCCGACTGGGAGACCGGTCACGCCACCGCCCACCTGCGCAGCGGGCGGTTCCACCGCCAGCCCGGAGGCTACGAGATCGTCACGGTGGGCCCGTCGGCCGAGCCCGTGGTCAGCATGGGCGGGCTGCGCATCACACCCGACCTCGCGCTCGACCGGCTCACCCCCGAGGACAGCTCGCTGCTCATCCTGCCCGGCGCGGATCTGTGGGACTCCGGCGACGCGCTGGCGCCGTTCGCGCGCAAGGCCAGGGAGTTCCTCGACGCGGGCGTGCCGGTCGCCGCCATCTGCGGCGCCACGGCCGGGCTCGCCCGCGAAGGGCTGCTGGACGACCGCGACCACACCGGCGCGGTGGTGCACTATCTGCAGAGCCAGCAGGGCTACGCGGGCGCCGAGCACTACCTCGACCGTGACGCGGTGCTCGACGGCGACCTCATCACGGCCGGTCCGACGGAGCCGGTGGCGTTCGCCAGGGAGATCTTCCGGCGGCTCGACATCTACCGGCCCGAGGTGCTCGACGCGTGGTTCCGGTTGTTCGCCAGGAGCGACGCTTCGGCCTTCGAGGTGTTGATGGCGGCATGACCGAATCGGCCGACCTGCTCTCGGGCCTGGCGCTCGGGGCGTTCCGGCTCAACGGCCAGTTCCTCCAGGTGGCCGAGGGGCTCGCCCGGCCGGCGGGGATGACGGCGGCATGGTGGCAGGTGCTGGGAGCCGTGCTGCGCGAGCCGCTGCCCGTCGCCGGGATCGCCCGGGTCATGGGGATGAGCAGGCAGGGCGTGCAGCGCATCGCCGACCTGCTGGTGGAGCGTGGGCTGGCCGAATACCGGCCCAACCCCGCGCATCGCCGGGCCAAGCTGCTCCAGCCCACGGCGGAGGGCCGCGAGTCCATTGCCAAGATCATCCCCGCGCACCAGGAGCTCGCCGACCGCCTCGTGGCAGATCTGGGCCAGGAAACCGCCCGCGAATGCCTGGCGGCCCTGCGCCGGCTCTCTACCGCCCTCCACCACCTCAACGAAGACCCCTGACGCACACCCCGGCCACTTCGGCTGGCGGCCTCGCGGGCCTGCTTCCCCATCGGCTCGGTGAGCGGTGCTGACAGGTCGTCCCTGCGGGCGGCTGTCGCCACGGTCACGCCTCATCGCGCCGCCGGAACCGGCGTCACCCGCAGTTTCCAGCGCGGTTTGAACACCGACAACACCGTCGACGCGATGAGCATGACGATCTGCGCGCCCAGCGCCGTCACCTGGCTCCACTGGCCCGAGGCGGCGGCCGCCGCGCCCCCCTCGGTGGCGGCCGCCATTCCCTCGGGATCGAACAGGAACATGCCCACGCAGATCACGGCCACCAGCAGCCCGAGCTTGACCGTCACCCAGTAATAGCGAAACAGCCCCCAATGGCTGGTCAGGCCCAGCGTGATGCCGGTGACCAGTGCGGTGAGGCTGAGCGGTATACCGCCCGCGAACACCAGGTTCGGCATCAGCCGGTAGGCGGCGTGTGCCAGCCCCAGATCATTTGTCAGCGTCGCCGCGGTATTCAGCACCACCAGGCCCCACACCTCACCGAGCAGTGCGACCGACACGATGATGTGGATGACCAGGACCGTCTTGCGGATAGGTGGCCGCATCGATCTCACCTGCCTCGGCATTCGGAAACTCGATGACCATCGTCGCCGCTTGGCCCGCGCCGCACGTCCGTCCGGAGGCGGCGATCGCGGTACGCCGAGCGGCGTACCGCGATTCTCAAGTTTCGGGTGATGGTTGCCTAAACGGAAGTGAATGAGAGGGCCATCGGCCGCGCGGACAGCCACAACGAATATCCATGGGCGGTCTGCCGGCGGCGCATATATGTGGCGCGTCGGCGAAGAGCGGGAAAATCCGACGCCAAGAAACCGAGGTTTCCCCTTGACCTCCGCGAGGGGATTCCGAGTTGCGGTTTCCGCTGCCTGCCGCGATCGTTATGGGCGGCACCTCACAGCCCTGCAAAAACGACTATGGCGCCGGAAATTCCGCGCCTATCCATGGAGGAAACCAAACATGATCCGTCGCATTCTGGCAGGTGCAGCGATCGCGGCCGCCGCGCTCGGCTTCTCCGCCGCCGGAGCCTCCGCCGACGTTCCCAACCCGCACAATGAGGGGCAGAACATTCTCAGCCAGCTGAGCGCCCTCGACGACCTGACCGCGCTGAACGACGTGCTCAACGACTCGGTCAAGTACGTCGACGTCCTCACCCTGCTCCACCTGAACGACATCGACGCCAGCGTCCTGAGCAACCAGAAGAACGTCGGCGACGACAACTGACGGCTCCTCGTGCGTAGCCAGGAGGCCGATCGGCGACTCCCGTTCCGCATAAGGGAGCCCGCCCGGCCAAGGTCGACTTCCTGATGCCTTGAGGTGAAACCGGAAAACGGGCCGTGGATATTCGCGAGTCCACGGCACGGGCTTGGTGGCCACCAGGCTTTCAGCGCCGCGCGGCTCGGGTCGATCACTGCAGGACGATCAGGGCCGCGCGGCCGCTTCTGAGCCCCTCTGAGCCCCTCTGAGCCCTTCTGAGCGTCTACGCGCGTTTCCCGCCGGCGACGTTGGCCGCGCTCTCGCTCGGTCGCACGATCCCGAGGAAGGTGCGCCGGTCGAGCGGATCGATCCGTACGAGAGCGCCGGTGTACGGCGCATGCACCATCCGCGTCGCGTCCACCGCCACGGCCACGTGCTCGGGCCCGGAACTGCTCCGGTCGCTGTCGTAGAAGACCAGGTCGCCGGGTTGCACGTCCTCCCTGGCGACCCGCACGCCCGACCGCCACTGCTCGGACGTCGTCGTGCCGATCCGCACACCGGCCCGCGCCCACGCGTACTCCGTGAGTCCCGAGCAGTCGAATCCCCTGATCCCGGCCCCTCTCCCGACCCCGTAGCCGGGCCCGTGCACCCCGCCGCCGCCCCATGAGTACGGGACGCCGATCATCTCTATCGCCGCCCGGACGGCGATGGCGCCGGCCGGGGAGCGTGCTGTGACGGCCGTTTCCCCCACCATCCTGCAATGGCCCGGCGAATGTGCGCCGCACCTATGGGCGGCCAGGGCGGGCGCGGAATACATGGCGCCCAGAATGGTCAGGGCCAGCACGGTCGGCGGCGGCGGTGTTCTTTTCATGGCATATTCAGCGCTCCCGTGACTCGCCCGTGCCCAGTGCACACCAGGGCGTTTCGTCGGGAGCATTCCGCCATTCCTGTGGGGATGAAACGCCTTTGAGGCATGCGGGGCGCACGTATGGCGATAAGATGAAAAATCGCGCGCGTCTCACTCCGCATAAATCGGGATAAATCAGGATCTGCCCGAACTGGCCGTGAAGGGCGGCCAAGGAAATGGGGCGCGCATTTGACTTCGACTTAGCTAAGCCCGGTTGCGGCGTGCCGGTGGGCGCGAGATCGTTATCCACGAAAATCTCGCGACCCTGTGCGAGCGAATCCGAAGACGCGCATTCTGCGCCGATTCCGACGAAGGAGAAGTAGAGAAATGATGCGTCGCATTCTTGCCGGTGCAGCCATCGCGGGCTTCATGCTGGGCTTCTCGGCCACGAGCGCCTCGGCCGACGTTCCCAACCCCTACAACAAGGGCAAGCAGATCCTGAGCCAGCTGAGCCTCGCCGACGACCTCACCCTGCTCAACGACGTCGGCAACGACTCCGTGAAGTACATCGACGTCCTCACCGCGGGTCACCTGCAGGACATCGACCTCAGCCTCCTCAGCAACCAGGAGAACGTCGGCGACGACAACTGAGTCGTCCGAGGTGGTGGCGGCTCCCCGCGTCCGTCTGACATGGGGGCGCACCGGTAGCCACGAAGCCGTGGCGGCACCTTGCCGGCAAAGCCCCTGGTAGGCGCGGCGTGAGAGAGCCCTCCGCCCACCTCATCGCTTCCGGACGGGCCGGTCCGTCATGCCCGCAGCCGGCGCGGGCACGCCCGGCCTGTCCGGAAAGCGTTAGCCGTCATAATTTCCCCGTGATTCGGTATTTTTACAGCGAAATTTACATAGCCCCACAAACCTCGTGTAACCTTGGATCTGGTTAACCGCCAGACGCCCTGGCGGTCATACCTCGCAGGGAGCATTTCGGTATACAACCCCCGAGTTCGTGTTGGGGGGTGCGGGGAGCGTGAGCGGCGTCGAAGAGCTGCTGCTCTATCAGGACGAGCAGCTGAGCATGGTGGTGCGCGCGGCGGCAGGAGCGCCGGGCGTCTCGCTGGTCGGCGAGATCGACGCCACCAACAGCTCCGCTGTGGCCGGCGCCCTGGCCCGCTACCGCCGGGGCCCCTACGTCGTCGTCGACACCGGCGAACTCACCTTCATCGACGTCTCAGGCCTGCGCGTGCTCCTCATGCCCACCGTGCCGCCCTCGCAACGGTGGATCCGCCTGCACAACGTCACGCCATACCAGCAGCGGCTGATGCGCATGATGGGGTGGTATTACCAGCCGCGCATCCACGCTCCCACCTAGCGCCCTCACCCGCGGACGGCGGTGACGACGGCCGCCGAGGTGCCCAGCCCCGTGGGACCGCCGAGCCGCCACCGCGGCGGCTGGGTGTGTCGGCGCAGAGACTTCTCGTCGTAGCGGAAACACCCACGATGCCAGTGGAGAATGCCGGCCAGCCAGTCACGCAGCTCGGCCACGAACCCGTCGAGATCCCGCCTGGCCTCCGCGTCGAGGCCGAAGTCATCGCACACGATCGGCAGCTCGTGCTCCACGATGTGCTCGAACTGCCGCACCCGAGACGCCATCAGGTCGTTGACGATGGCCACCGCCTCCGGGTAGCCGCAGCCGAAGAAGTTCTGCACCACGAGGACGCAGTTGTGCACCTCACCCTCGAACTCGATCTCCTTCTGGTAGGAGAAGATGTCGTTGAGCAGGCACCCCGCGTCCATCATGGCGTTCTCCAGGGCCACCATCGAGCCGCTGGCATAGACCTCCTCCGGGATGCCCTTGGTGTGCCGCAACCGGCACAGGCTCATCGTCAGGTCGGAGCCGAAGGTCAGCCTGCGCATCTCGATGTAGTCGACCGGGTCGGGGATGTGGTGGGCCAGCTCGTTGGCCAGCTCCCACAACCAGCCGTCGCACATGCACTCGATCGCCGTACGCAGCTTGCGCCGGTCGGCCGGCGGCATCGGCGCCGTCGTGCGCGCCCACAGGTCGGCCAGCGAGCGCTCCAGCGCGTTCACGGGCGGCGTCGTCGGCGCGCCGTCGAGCGGCATGAACGCCCCGAACCTGGCCACCGCCACCCTGGCGGCCGCGAGATTGCGCGACCTGCCGAAGACGACGGGGAAGTAGTCGTCGCCGTACGTGCCCCAGGCCAGCCAGAACGAGGCCAGGTCCAGCTCCTCGGGCGAGGCGTCGGGATGCAGGCCCGCCGCGCAGAGCGGCAGGTCGTAGTCGACCAGCTTCTCCTCGTCCCACACCGCCGAGCCCACCACGCCCGGCTGGGCCTCCAGCATGCCCATCTCCGCGCACCACGCCACGGTGTTGCGCCGGGAGGCGTCGAGGTGCGGCGACAACCGGAGCTCGAACGGCACGTAGAGCTCGGGCACGATCGACGGGCCCACCTGCTGATGCGGCACGTGCGTGAAGTTCCGCAGCCGCTTGGCGCCCAGCAGGTCCACGAGCGACGACATGCCCAGCGGCCGGCTCGCCGTCGCCCGCTTGTTCATGTACCTGCTGGAGCGCATGTGCCACTCGTGCCCGCCCGACTGCCAGTCCTGCAGCCCCTTGACGTACGCCAGCACGCCGGCCGCGCTCAGCGGGTCGATGGCGTGCTCCACGAACAGCGGACCGAGCTCGGTGCACGTGGTGTGCTCGAACTGGTGCAGCCGCGAGGTCAGCAGGTCGTTGACCGCGCCGGCGGCCTCCTGCGTGGTGCAGCCGAGAAACTTCTCCAGCACCAGCACCCCGTTGCTCAGCTCGCCTTCGTCCCTGACCTCCCGCTCGTACGAGAACAGGTCGTTGCGCAGGTGGACGGCGTCGGAGAAGGCGTCGCGCAACACCCGCATCGGCCGCGACGCGGCGATCCGCGCCGGCACCTCGGCCCCGACCGCGTGCTCGACCAGCCCGGCCGACCAGGGCGCGCCGCCGACCTTGCGCCGCATCTCGATGTACTCGACCGGGTTGGCCACCCGGCCCGTGTTGATGTTGGCCAGCTCCCACAGCGACTCGTTGAGCAGGTTGCGCGTGCTCTCGGCGAATCGGGACCGCCAGTCGGCGGACATGCCGGGCACCGTGCGGACCCACAGGTCGGCCAGCCCCGCCTCGACCGGGTTGGTCGGCTCGGGCACGGTCAGGTCGGCGCCCATCGGCATGAAAAGCGGCAACCGGTCGAGATAGGCCCGGCCGCCCGCCAGGTCGCCGGTGCGTTTGAACACCTCAAGGAAGTGGTCGTCGAAGAAGAAGACCCACACGTACCAGTCGGTGATCAGGCAGAGCTCGGCGCCGTCGCAGTCAGGGTGGGTATAGGCGCACATCAGCGGATAGTCGTGGGCGTCGAGGTCGGCCTCCTCCCAGACACCCGAGCCTTCGACCATGCCCATGTCGCGCGCCCACCGTTTGGAGTGGTCGCGGGCCTCCTCAAGATGCTGGTTGAGCCGGGCGGGATACGGCATGTAGAAGTCCGGCAGTTCGAACGGCTGGCTCATGGTCACTCCTTCATCAACGGGCCACCTCGACGTTCTCCAGCACGCCGAGCGCGTCGGGCACCAGGACCGCCGCCGAGTAGTAGGCGCTGACCAGGTAGGAGGCAAGGGCCCGCGAGTCGATGCCGGTGCACCGCACGCTGAGCCCCGGCTCGCGCTCGTCGGGAACGCCGCTCTGGCGCAGGCCGACGACTCCCTGGTCCTCCTCGCCCGTGCGCATGACGAGGATCGAGGTGGTGCCCGCCCGGCTGATCGGGATCTTGTCGCACGGCAGGATGGGCACGCCGCGCCACACGGTCAGCCGGGCGCCCTCCAGCTCGGTGCTGCCGGGGTAGACGCCTCTGGCGGTGCATTCGCGGTGGAAGGCGGCGATGGCCCTCGGGTGGGCGAGGAAATAGCGGGACTTCTTCCTGCGGCAGAGCAGCTCGTCCAGGTCGTCAGGCCCCGGTGGGCCGGTGCGGGTGTGGATGCGCTGCGCCGGGTCGGCGTTGTGCAGCAGGCCGAAGTCACGGTTGTTGACCAGCTCGTGCTCCTGCGACTCGCGTACGGCCTCGACCGTCAGCCGCAGTTGCTCCTCGGTCTGGTCCATCGGCTGGTTGAACAGGTCGGAGACCCGGGTGTGCACGCGCAGCACGGTCTGCGACACGCCGAGCTCGTATTCGCGCGGGCCCGGGTCGTAGTCGGCGAACGTGCCGGGCAGCGTGGGCTCGCCCCGGTGGCCGGCGGCGACGGCGATCTCGGCTTCGCCCCACTTGTTCTGGGGTCTGGCCTGCCTGATCCGGTGGCGGGCGAGCTGCGCGCTCACTGCCGGCCACCGGTCGGCCAGCGCGCGCAGCTCGGCCCAGGGCAGGGCGAGCACCGTGCACGCCGTCGCCGCCTCCAGCGTGAACCCCCACGGCCCGTCTTCGCTCCCGGTGTGCTCGCCGCCGGACAGCGTGCCGAGCGTGACCGGGTCGCCGTACGGGCCCCTGCCGACCTTCGCCGCCTTTCCGTACGCGATCAGCAGCAGCTCGTCGGCCGGCCGTCCGGCGCGTACGATCGTCTCGCCCTGCGCGTATTCCCGCTGCTCGAAGCGCCCCGCGAGGTCGTCGAGCGCGGGGTCGTCCGCGAGCCCGCGCAGGAGCGGAAGCTCTGCCAGGCTCGGCGGGACGACGCGGAAGCGGGCGCCCGTGGTGACGAAGCCGACCCGGCCGCCGCCGACCGCGTACGTCAGCCGCCGGTTCACCCGATAGACGCCGGCCGCGACGTCCACCCACGGGAGCGCCCGCAGCAGCCAGCGGGGAGAGATCTCCCGCGTCTGCGGAGGCGTCTTGGTCGTCGTCGCGAGCCTGCGGGCCGCCGCCGTGTCGAGGCTCAGCTGCTGGTCGGTCTCCGTCAACACGATCACCACCAATCACTGGGACCCGGAGCGGGTCAGCCGTTCCTGCCGAGCTCGACGTCCTCCAGGAGCCCGAGCGCGTCCGGCACCAGCACGGCGGCCGAGTAGTAGACGCTGACCAGGTAGGAGATGACGGCCTTCTCGTTGATGTTCATGAAGCGCACCGAGAGGCTGGGCTGGTATTCGTCGGGGATGCCGGTCTGGTGCAGGCCGATGATGCCCTGGTTCTCCTGGCCGGTGCGCATGAGCATGATCGACGTGGTGCGGGCGCCGGTGACCGGGATCTTGTTGCACGGGAAGATCGGCACGCCTCGCCAGGCCGGCACCCGGTGCCCGTTGACCTCGCTCGCCTGCGGGTAGACGCCGCGCTTGCTGCACTCCCTGCCGAAGGCGGCGATGGCCTGCGGATGGGCCAGGAAGAACGCGGGCTCCTTCCACACGACGGACAGCAGGTCGTCGAGGTCGTCGGGGGTGGGCGGGCCTGAGCGGGTGCGGATGCGCTGGCCGAAGTCGGCGTTGTGGAGCAGGCCGAAGTCGCGGTTGTTGACCAGCTCGTGCTCCTGGCGCTCGCGCAGCGCCTCGATCGTCAGGCGGAGCTGTTGGTCGAGCTGGTTCATCGGCTGGTTGTACAGGTCGGAGACCCGGCTGTGCACGCGCAGGACCGTCTGCGCCACGCTCAGCTCGTATTCGCGCGGGCTCTGCTCGTAGTCGACGAAGGTGCCGGGCAACACGGCCTCGCCGGTGTGGCCGGCCGACATGTCGATCGCGGCCTCGCCGTAGTCGTTCTGGGCGCGGTCGACGCTGGTGCGCCGGCTCTCCACGTGGGCGCGCAGCTCGGGCGAGCGTTCGAGGATCTGCTCGTAGTCCTGGCGGGAAAGCGTCAGCACGGTGGTGGCGGTCTTGGCCCTGGCGGTGAACCCGAACTCGCCGCCGCCCGTCAGGGCCTGTTCGCCGAGGTGGTCGCCGTCGGCCAGGACGCCGAGGTTCTGCTCGTCGCCGTAGGCGCCGCGGCTGACCTTGCCCACCCGGCCGTGGGCGATCAGCACGAGCCGGTCGATCTGACCGCCCTCGGTCACGATCTTCTCGCCGGCCTCGATCTCCTGGTGCGCGAAGCGATCGGCCAGCGCTTGGAGCACCTCCATGTCGTCGAAACCGCGGAGGACGGGCAATTCGGTGAGCTCGGCCGGGATGACCCGGACGTTGGATCCGGTCGTGCTGAACGTGATGCGGCCGTCTCCGAGGGTGTAGGTCAGCCGCCGGTTGACCCGGAACACGCCCCCGGAGCACTGCACCCATGGCAGCAGCCGCAGCAGCCACCGCGAGGTGATCTCCTGCATCTGCGGAGGCGTCTTGGTCGTGGTGGAGAGCTGCCTTGCGGCGTCGGTGCTGAGGCTGAGCTGCCCGGCGCCGTCCTCCGGGGCGGGGGACTGGGTCGTTTCTGTCATCGTTGCACCACCAATCTGGTTAGGGTTCGCGGGCGGATCTGAGCTCGGGCGGAAGCGAGAACGTGAGGGTCTCCTCCGTCAAGGTCACCTGCTCGACGTCGGCGTATCCGCGGGCGGCGAGCCAGCCGAGTAATTCCTCGACCAGCCCCTCCGGCACGGACGCGCCGGAGCTGACCCCGACGGTCCGCACGCCCGCCAGCCACCGCTCGTCGGCGTCGGAGGCCCGGTCGACCAGGTAGGCCGCACCGGCGCCCGCGTTGACGGCGACCTCCACCAGCCGGCGGGAGTTGGAGGAGTTGGCCGAGCCGACGACGATGACCAGGTCGCACCTGGAGGCGATGCTGGTGACGGCCTCCTGGCGGTTCTGGCTGGCGTAGCAGATGTCGTCGCTGGGCGGGTCTGCCAGGCCGGGGAAACGCCCGCGCAGCTCGGCGACGGCGCGCATGGTCTCGTCCACGGCCAGCGTGGTCTGCGACAGCCAGCTCACCGGCGCCGAGCCGTCGGCGGTCACGTCGTCCGTGCGGGCCGGGTCGACGACGTGGATGCGGCCGGGCGCCTCGCCGACCGTGCCCTCGACCTCCTCGTGCTCGGCGTGGCCGATGAGCACGATCTCGTAGCCCTCCTCGGCCATGCGCACGGCCTCCTTGTGCACCTTCGTGACCAGCGGGCACGTCGCGTCGATCGTCGCGAGCCCGCGCCGCCGCGCCTCCTCCTTGACCGCGGGCGCGACGCCGTGGGCGGAGAAGACGACGAGCGCGCCGTCGGGGACCTCGTCGAGCTCGTCGACGAAGACCGCGCCGCGCCCGGTCAGGTCGCGGATCACGGACGTGTTGTGCACGATCTGCTTGCGCACGTAAACGGGTGGTCCGAAGCGATCAAGCGCCTCTTCGACGGTGGTGATCGCGCGTTCGACGCCCGCGCAGAAGCCGCGCGGGGCAGCGAGAAGTACCCGTCCCATCGGGATGCCCCTTCAAATCGTCACTTGGTACGGTGTGCGAGCTGATCCGCCAGGACGGTCAGCGCCTGCGCCGCCTCCGGCTTGATCTGCGCCGCGGTCAGCGCCGCCATGGCCAGGCCCACGCGCTCCTCGATCATCGACTCGACCTTGGCCGGCGCCCCCGTGTCGGCCAGGATCTGGCGTAGCTCCGTTGCGCGTTCCTCGGACAGCTCCGGGTCGCCGTGCCAGCGTCTGAGATGGGCCAGCTGCGCCGGTGAGGCGTGCTGCACGGCGTGCGCGTACATCACCGTGTGCTTGCCCTCGCGCAGGTCGTCGAGTGCCGACTTGCCCGTCTCCGACGACGTGCCGAAGGTGCCCAGCATGTCGTCGCGGAGCTGGAACGCCTCGCCCAGCGGCAGCCCGAAGGCGGAGTAGGAGTCGAGCAGTTCCGGCGAGGCGCCGGCCAGGGCGCCGCCGATCTGCAGCGGCCGCTCGACGGTGTATTTGGCGGTCTTGTAGCGGATCATGGTGAGCGCCTCGTCCACGCTCGCCCCCGAGCGGAGCTGGCCGAGGATGTCGAGATACTGGCCGCTGATCACCTCGGTGCGCATGGCGTCGAACAGGTGGTGCGCGGCGCGCAGCCGCGGCGGCTCGGCCCCGCACGACGACAGCAGCGCGTCGGACCACGCCAGGCTGAGCGTGCCCAGCAGGATGCCGCCCGCCTGCCCGAACGCCTCCGCGCCCGGGCCCCTGTGCAGCTCCGCGAGGTTTCTGTGCACGGTCGCCCGGCCCCGGCGCAACTGGCTGCCGTCCATGATGTCGTCGTGGATGAGCAGGCCCGCGTGGCACAACTCCAGGGCCGCGGCGGCGCTGACGATCTCGTCGCAGTCGTCGCCGCCCCCGCCGCGCCAGCCCCAGTAACACAGCTGCGGTCTGATGCGCTTGCCGCCCGTCAGGATGAAGTCGGTCAGCAGCCCGTAGGCCGCCTCCACACCCGGGTCGGAGACGGGGGCGCGCCAATCGTCAAGGAAGGCGGCCAATCTCTGATCAATGCGTGCAGCGAGGTGGTGCTGGGTGAAGCTCACCGGCATGCGAACGGCTCCTTATCGCTCCGACCGAGTCGCTACCAATAGTTACTCACCCAATACAGAGGGTGTAAAGTGTCTTTTGGTACTGGCGTTGCGATCGACCCTGCCTCTACCGGGTCTCTGCCGGGTCTCTGCCGGGTCTCTGCCGGGCCCCTGCCGGTCGCTTACGCGCAGCCCACTCTGTCGGGGCCGCGAGTGACCGGCGCGCTCGGCGGGCCGCCTGCCCGGCCGGCCCTCCGGCGCGCGGTTCAGGCGGGTTTCGCGCTCCCGGCGTGGGGCAGCGAGGTCGCATGAGAGTCGTGGTGGTGGGAGCCACAGGCAACGTCGGCACCAGCGTGGTTCGCGCGCTCGTCGCGGACAGCGGCGTGACCTCGATCGTCGGGGTCGCCCGCCGGTTGCCCGGATGGCGGATCGACCGCACCGACTGGCGGCAGGCCGACGTGGCGCGCGACGACCTGGCGCGGATCTTCGACGGCGCCGACGCGGTGGTGCACCTCGCGTGGTTGTTCCAGCCGACCAGGGATCCGGCGACGACCTGGCGGGCCAACGTGCTGGGCAGCATGCGGGTGTTCAGGGCGGTGGCGGAGACCGGCGTGCCCACGCTGGTCCACGCCTCCTCCGTGGGGGCGTACTCACCGGGGCCCAAGGACCGGCCGGTGGACGAGAGTTGGCCCACACACGGCTGGCCGGGCGCGGCGTACGGACGGGAGAAGGCCTACGTCGAGCGGGTGCTCGACGTCTTCGAGCACGATCATCCCGGCATCCGCGTGGTGCGGATGCGGCCCGGCTTCATCTTCCAGCGGGCCGCCGCGACCGAGCAGCGCAGGTTGTTCGCCGGTCCGTTCGTGCCCCGGCGGCTGATCAGGCCGGGGCTGATCCCGTTCGTGCCGGACATCCCCGGGCTGCGACTGCAGGTGCTGCACGCGCGGGACGCGGCGGAGGCCTACCGGCTGGCCGTCACCAAGGAGGTGCGCGGCCCGTTCAACCTCGCCGCCGAGCCCGCGCTCGACCCGCACGACCTCGCCGAGATCCTCGGCACCCGCACCGTGCGGGTGGCGCCGCAGGTGGCCAGGGCGGTCGTCGCGGCGGGCTGGCGACTGCGGCTCGTGCCCGCGGCGCCGGGGCTGCTGGAGCTGGCCCTCCACATCCCGGTCATGGACGTGCGGCGAGCCAGGGAAGTGCTGGGCTGGACGCCGGAGTACTCATCGCAGGAGGCCATGCGGGAGTTGTTCCGCGGGCTGCGTGAGGGGGCCGGCATGGACACCGGGCCACTCGCCCCCGACCGCGGGCCGGCTCGCCGGATGCGCGAACTCGCCACCGGCGTAGGAGGACGTTCGTGAAACGATGACCCGTACGGACCGCATCAGAACAGACCGTCAGCGAAACGTTGTGCCCCCCATCACTTTGCGCGTCGGCGATCAGGCGAGGTGGGAGGCCTGCCATGCGCACCCTTTTGACCCAGCCCTTCACGCTCGACGACGTGACCGAGCTGCGCCGGTCCGTGGCCCGCTGCGCGGAGCTCTCGGGGCTGAGCGGCTCCCGGCTGGCGGACTTCGTGCTGGCCGTGCATGAGAGCGTGGTCAACGCCGTCGAGCACGCGGGCGGGCACGGGCACCTCAGGCTGTGGACGGTCGACGGATTCATCCGCGCGGAGACCACCGACAGGGGTACGGGCATCCCCGACCGCTACGTCGACGGCCACCGCCTGCCGGCGGACTTCGCCGCGACGGGCAGGGGGATCTTCCTGATCCGCGAGTTGTGCGACGCGGCCGACTTCCGTACCGGCCCGTGCGGCACCACCGTCCTGCTAACCATGCGGTTAAGGCGCAGGTTCGCGGAGCCATGGAGCGGATCAGGATCACGGTCTCCGACCGGCCGTGCTCCTGCCGCTCCAGCGCCTGACCACGTGGTGATCCCGGGCCGTCTGACCTGGCGGAGGGCCGGGTAGGCTCTGGGGGACGGAAAGGGACCACCACGTGAGCGCCGACACACCCAAGCTCGGGATCATCTCCCCGGTCCGGCGCATCGGGCGGCGGGAGTTCGACTTCGAGCGCCAGGTCGCCATCATGGCCATCGTCAACAGGACACCCAACTCCTTTCACGACCGGGGCCGCACCTTCGCGCTCGACAGCGCCGTCGCGGCGGCGCGCAAGGCCGTCGCAGACGGGGCCGACTGGGTCGACGTCGGCGGGTTCGCCTTCAGCGCCGACCAGGAGCAGATTCCGGCCGAGGAGGAGATCGAGCGCGTCGTCCCGGTGATCGCGCAGGTCAGAGCCGTCACCGACGCCGTGATCTCCGTCGACACGCACAGGCCCCAGGTGGCGCGGGCGGCCATCAAGGCCGGCGCCGACGTCATCAACGACACCAACGGCCTGCGCGAGCCGGGCATCGCGGAGACCGCGGCGGCGACCGGCGCCAGCGTGGTCGTCACCCACAGCCTCGGCGGCCCCGGCCGGCGGATCTCCAGGCCCAGCTACGCGGACGTCGTCACGGAGGTGGCCGGCTTCCTGCGCGAGCGGGTCGAGTTCGCGCTGAAGGCGGGCATCCCGGCCGACCGGATCATCATCGATCCTGGCCACGACCTGAACAAGAACACCTACCACTCGCTGGAGCTTACGCGCAGGCTCGGCGAGATCGCCTCGATGGGCTACCCCACGCTGGTGGCGCTGTCCAACAAGGACTTCATCGGCGAGACCCTCGACCGCCCGCAGGGCGAGCGCGCCGAGGGCACGATCGCGGCCAACGTCGTCGCGATCCTCAAGGGCGCCCGCATCCTGCGCGTGCACGACGTGGCCGCGACGGTCGCGTCCGTACGCATGACCGAGGCCGTGCTCGGCTGGCGCGGCCCGATCGCCCCCGCCCACAACCTGGCTTGAAGGAGAGTCGCACGTGACCGAGCGCAAGCCACCGGGGATGCCTTACGAGAGCTGGATCGACCGGCAGATCCGTGAAGCGGAGGCGCGCGGCGAGTTCGACGACCTGCCGGGCAAGGGCAAGCCGCTGCCCGGCCTCGACCGGGATCCCGGCGACATGTGGTGGATCAAGCAGAAGGTGGAGAGCGAGGGCCTGTCGATGCCCCTGCCGCCCACGCTGGCGCTGCGCAAGGACGCCGAGCAGGCGCTGGCCGAGGCAGCGGGGGCACGCACCGAGGCCGAGGCCAGGAACATCATCGAGGACATCAACGGCCGCATCCGCGAGGCGATCAGGACGGGGCTGTCGGGCCCGCCGCTCAATCTGATGCCCTACGACGTCGACGAGGTCGTGTCCGAGTGGCGCAGGGCACGAGGGGTGACCTGAACAGGGGCCCGGGCCGCACTCTCGTGCGCCCGGGCCCCGTCGGGCGGGCGGGGGATCCGGGTCAGGCGGGTCCCACCGGCCAGCCGGGCATCAGTTGATCGGCGGGTAGGCGTTGGCCAGCAGCTCGCGGAACTGCGCCGAGAACCACTGACCCGAGATCGGCGCGTCCGGCAGCGCGCCCGTCAGGTTGTGGCCGTTGAGGTCGTTGCCGGTGTAGGCCGGGTCGCACATCTGGTCGAACCTCTTGCCCTGGTCGTTGTCGATCTCCTCACTGGAGCCGTCGGACTCGCCGGGAGGCTTGACCCAGACGTAGGCGTCCAGGCCGCTCGCCGGGCTGGCGGTCGGCCGCGCGCCCATGCCGGCGCCGCTCTGGTTGCACCAGTTGCCGGCGTGGATGCGCTGGTCGGCCCGCGACTCGTCGACGAACTGGTTGACGTTGGTCGACGAGCTCGGGCCGCCCGGGCGGTCGGAGCCGCCCCAGCCGTTGCGCGAGGTGTCGATCAGCATGCCGAGACCGCTCCTGAACCCCTTGGCGATCAGGCGGTCGCGCAGGTCACGGGCGAAGGTGAGCTCGTCGATGTAGTAGTTCCAGTCCACCCAGTCCGACTGGCGGACGGAGGTGCCGTTCACGGTCGTGTTGATGGTGAAGTGGGGTTCCGTGGTGATCGAGTAGTTGGCGGTGTTGACGATGAAGCCGTCCACGCTGTCCACGCCGGCCTCGGTGGCGGCGACGGTCTCGTAGAACAGGTCGACCGCGGGCTGGAAGTTCGAGTCCCAGCCCAGCCAGGCGTGGTGGGCGGCGTCGACGTAGGTGTAGACGTTGGGGATGGCGTGCAGCTGGTCGAGCGCGTAGCGGACGCCGTCACGGTAGCCGCCGGGGCCGTTCGCCTCGCGGCAGTCCTCGAAGCTGTCGATGTTGGTGACCAGGTTCGGCAGCGAGTCGGGCTCGATGATCGTGACGATGCGCAGGTTGGCGTACTGCGGGTCGTCGAGGATGTCGGCGATCGGGTTGATGTACTCGTTCTGGTAGCGGTTGAACCCGTTTTCCGAGATCCGCAGCTCGCCGTTGGAGGCCAGGGCCGCGCAGTCGCGGTTGGGCAGGTTGTAGATGACGACCTGGATGGTCAGTGGCGCGGAGCCGTTGGCGGCGTCCTGGCTGACGGCCTCGTCGAGGTGCTCGCGCAGGCTCATGGCGTCGGCGGAGCCGCCGATGGCGGCGATCCTGTCCATCCACACGGCGGTCGAGACGTCGGCCACCGCGGATCCGCCGGGCTCGGCCGCGGCCTTGGCCGACCAGTTGGGGTTCACGTAGCCGGTGGCGCCGGCGTACGGGTTCTCGACGTGCGGGCCGGGGTTGGTGCCGCCGTCGTTGTCGGCCTCGGTGGCGGTGACCGTCCTGGAGGTCAGGCCGGCGGAGGCGACGGTGAAGGTGCGGGTGCCGTTGGCGGTGTCGGAGTCCTGGGCCGCGGCCAGGGTCACGGTCTGCGGGGTGTTCCAGTTCGAGGTGGTGAACGTGCGGCTGGCGCCGGAGGAGACGGTGAGGTCGGCGTCGCCGCTGCCCGCCGTCGAGGTGACGGTCAGGCTCGATGAGGGCTGCTCGGCCAGGCGCACCGTGTACGTGCCGGTGGAGCCCTCGGGTACGGTCACCGACGTCGGCGAGACGATGATCGACTGCTCCGTGGTGGCGTCGTCGTCGACCTCGGTCGCGGTGACCGTGGTGCCGGTGGTGCCGGTGCCGGTGACGCTGAAGGACGCCGTGCCCGCCGCGGTGTCGCTGTCCTGGGCCGCGGCCAGGGTCACGGTCTGCGGCGTGTCCCAGTTGGACGGGGTGAAGGTCAGCGAGCCGCCCGAGCTCACGGTCAGGTCGGCGTCACCGTTGGTGCGGGTGGTGGTGACGGTCACGTTAGAGCTGGGGGCCGCGGAGAGCCGGGCCGTGAACGTGGCCGTGCCGCCCTCGTCCACGGCGACCGTGCTGGACGAGGTGACCACCGACGGGTTGGCCGGGGTCGTGTCGCCGCAGGTGGTGCCGTTGACGCTGAACGATGTCGGGTCGGGGTTGCTGCCCGACCAGGTGCCGTTGTAGCCGACGGAGATGGACGCGCCGGCGGCCAGGTTGCCGTTGTAGGACATGTTGGTGCCGGTGACGCGGGTGCCGGACTGGCTCCAGCTGGCGCCCCAGCCGCTCGGGGTGTACCTCTGGCTCGTGGTCGGGTAGTCGAAGGCCAGCGTCCACGAGCTGAGCGCGTCGCCGGTGTTCCTCAGCGTGATGTTCGCGGTGAAACCGCCCTGACCAGGGCTGCTCGTCCACGAATTGGCGGAGTAGGTCACGTCGCAGGCGACCGCGGCGCTCGCGGCCGTGCTCTGGCCGACGACGAGTCCTAAGGCCGCGACGCTCACGGCGGTCATGGTCACGGCCCATTTGCGGAGGCCGCGTTGGAGTCTCACGAGCGATCATCTCCAGTGCTAGGTGGCTGGGAGCGCTCCCATGGTGAGCCGGACTCGCAGCCGTGTACAGAGGACCGCTCCCGCCAACCTCTCCGCCGCCCCGCATGCTCGCTGAATGCCATCGGGCGGGGATGAAACTTTCATCCCGGGCAGCCTGGTGAGAGGAAACACGGGGGTTACCCGGAAGCCATTCCGTTGACATACGCCGGGGTGCATCCACAATCCATCGTGGGAGCGCTCCCACACCCCCTACTCCCATGGAGACCCCGTGAAGTACAGACCTCCTCTCATCCTGACGCGCTTATCGAGGCGACTGGCCGTGGCCACGACCCTCGTCCTCGTGGCGAGCGCGACCGCGGCCGTGGCCGCCGCCCCCGCCCAGGCGGCCGTGGCCTGTGACGTCACCTATGCGGCCAACCAATGGACGAGCAGCCCCGGCCAGGGCGGCTTCACCGCGAACATCACGCTGAGGAACACCGGTGACGCGCTCAGCTCGTGGACGCTGGCCTTCGACTACCCGACCACGAGCCAGAGGTACACCCCGAGCGGGTGGGGCGCCCAATGGAGCCAGTCCGGCACCCGCGTCACCGGCACCAACATGCCGTGGAACGGCAACCTGGCCGCCGGCGCGTCCATCTCCGTCGGCTACAACGGCACCTGGTCGGGCAGCAACCCCGACCCGACATCGTTCAGCGTCAACGGCACCACCTGCGGCGGCGAGGGCGCCAACGCGGCGCCCACCGTGTCGCTGACCTCCCCCTCGGCCGGCCAGACCTACACCGCCCCGGCCAGCGTGGCCATCGCGGCGAACGCGGCCGACTCCGACGGCACGATCTCGAAGGTCGACTTCTACCAGGGCTCCACCCTGCTCGGCACCGACACCTCGGCGCCGTACACCCACAACTGGACCGGCGTGGCGGCCGGCAGCTATTCCGTCACCGCCCGCGCCACCGACAACGGCGGCGCGACCACGACCTCGTCGCCCGTCGGGATCACCGTCTCGCAGAGCACCGGGCCCGCCCTCCTCGTCAGCCCCACCAGCCTGTCCGTGCCCGAGGGAGGCACCGCGAGCTTCGGCGTGAAACTGTCGCAGGAGCCCTCGGCGAACGTGACCGTCTCCGTCGCCCGTGCGAGCGGTGACGCCGACCTCACCGTCTCCAGCGGCGCCACCAGGACGTTCACGCCGTCCAACTGGGACACCGAGCAGAACGTCACGCTGGCGGCGGCCGACGACTCCGACACGACGAGCGGCTCGGCCGTCTTCCGGGTCGGCGCCACCGGCTACGACCCCGTCGACGTCACCGCCAACGAGGCGGACGACGACGTCGGCGGCGGCAACGAGTACGTCCAGCGCTTCGTCGAGCTCTACAACGAGCTCCACGACCCGGACAACGGCTACTTCTCTGCCGAGGGCGTGCCGTACCACTCGATCGAGACGTTCATGGTCGAGGCGCCGGACCACGGGCACGAGACCACGTCCGAGGCCTACAGCTACTACCTGTGGCTGGAGGCGGTCTACGGGCAGGTCACCGGCGACTGGTCGAAGTTCAACGACGCGTGGACCTCGCTGGAGACGTACATCATCCCGTCCACGGATGACCAGCCGACGAACTCCTTCTACGACCCGTCCAAGCCGGCCACGTACGCGGCCGAGCACCTGGACATCAGCAACTACCCGACCGAGATGGACACCGGCGTCACCGTGGGCTCCGACCCGCTGGCCAGTGAGCTGCAGAGCGCGTACGGCACCCGCGACATCTACGGCATGCACTGGCTGCTCGACGTCGACAACACCTACGGCTTCGGCCGCTGCGGCGACGGCACGACCAAGCCCGCCTACATCAACACCTACCAGCGCGGCCCGGAGGAGTCGGTCTTCGAGACGATCCCGCAGCCGTCCTGCGACACGTTCGAGCACGGCGGCCCGAACGGCTACCTGGACCTGTTCATCGAGGACAGCGCCTACGCCAAGCAGTGGAAGTACACCAACGCCCCCGACGCCGACGCGCGGGCCGTGCAGGCCGCGTACTGGGCGCTGACCTGGGCCAAGGAGCAGGACAAGGAGTCGGAGATCTCCGAGACGGTGGCCAAGGCCGCCAAGATGGGCGACTACCTGCGCTACGCGATGTACGACAAGTACTTCAAGCAGCCCGGCTGCACCAGCCCCTCGTGCCCGGCGGGCTCCGGCAAGAACTCCGCCGCGTACCTGCTGAACTGGTATTACGCCTGGGGCGGCGCGACCGACTCCAGCGCGGGTTGGGCCTGGCGCATCGGCTCCAGCCACAACCACGCCGGCTATCAGAACCCGTTCGCGGCCTGGGCGCTGGCCAACGTGGCCGAGCTCAAGCCCAAGAGCGCGACCGGCTCCTCCGACTGGAGCACCAGCCTCACCCGCCAGCTGCAGTTCTACACCTGGCTGCAGTCGGACGAGGGAGCGATCGCCGGCGGCGCGACCAACAGCTGGGAGGGCCACTACGGCACTCCGCCCAGCGACCTGCCGAAGTTCCACGGCATGACCTACGACTGGCAGCCGGTCTACCACGACCCGCCGTCGAACCAGTGGTTCGGTTTCCAGGCGTGGACGATGGAGCGGGTGGCCGAGCTTTACAACGTCACCGGCAACGCCGACGCCAAGGCGCTGCTCGACAAGTGGGTGGAGTGGGCGCTCGACAACACCACCGTCAACGCCGACGGCAGCTACGAGATCCCGTCCACGCTGCGGTGGAGCGGCGCGCCCGCGGGTGACTTCTCCGCCACGTCCGGCATGCCGCCGGCCAACCCCGGCCTGCACGTGACCGTCCTCGACCACACGCAGGACGTGGGCGTCGCCGGAGCGTACGCCAAGGTGCTGATGTACTACGCGGCCAGGGCGAACCACGCCGAGGCGCGTGACACGGCCAAGGCGCTGCTCGACGGCGTCTGGGCGAACCGCGACGAGGCGGGCGTGTCGGTGCCGGAGACCAAGGCCGACTACCGCCGCATCGCCGACCCGGTGTACGTGCCGCCGGGCTGGAGCGGCGAGATGCCCAACGGCGACCCGATCAACGAGGACTCCACGTTCCTGTCGATCAGGTCCTTCTACGAGGACGACCCCGACTGGCCGAAGGTCGAGGCCTTCCTGAACGGCGGAGACGCGCCGGTCTTCAACTACCACCGGTTCTGGGCGCAGGTGGACGTCGCCGTCGCGCTCGCCGAGTACGGGCGGCTCTTCCCATGAGAAAGGCAGCTCTCATAGCCGCGGCGTCGCTGGTCCTGCCCCTGGTGACAGGGGTGGGGCCGGCGGCCCGCGCCGCCGAGCCCGCCTTCGCCTACGGTGAGGCGCTGCAGAAGTCGCTGTGGTTCTACGAGGCCCAGCAGTCGGGCGAGCTGCCCGGATGGAACCGCGTCTCCTGGCGCGGCGACTCGGCCGTGAACGACGGCGACGACGTGGGCGTGGACCTCACGGGCGGCTGGTACGATGCGGGCGACCACGTCAAGTTCGGCTTCCCGATGGCGTTCTCCGCCACCATGCTGGCCTGGGGCGCGGTGGAGTACCGCGACGCCTACGCGGACTCCGGCCAGCTCACCCACCTGCTCGACAACCTCAAGTTCGTCAACGACTACTTCATCAAGGCCCATCCGTCGCCGAACGTGCTCTACGGGCAGGTCGGCAACGGCGGCACGGACCACGCCTGGTGGGGTCCCGCCGAGGCGATGGGGATGGAGCGGCCGGCGTACAAGATCGACGCCTCGTGCGGCGGGTCGGACCTGGCGGGGGAGACGGCGGCGGCGATGGCGGCCTCTTCGATCGTCTTCCGCCCGACAAATCCGTCGTATGCCGACACGCTGGTGACGCACGCCAAGCAGCTGTACTCCTTCGCCGACACGGTCAGGAAGAAGTACACCGAGTGCATCACCGACGCCTCCAGCTACTACAACTCCTGGAGCGGCTACAACGACGAGCTGGTGTGGGGCGCGATCTGGCTCTACCGGGCCACGGACGACGACTCCTACCTGGCCAAGGCCGAGGCCGGCTACGACGACCTCGGCAACGAGCCGCAGACCAGCACCAAGTCGTACAAGTGGACGATCGCCTGGGACGACAAGTCCTACGGCGCGTACGTGCTGCTGCACAAGCTCACCGGCAAGCAGCGTTACCTCGACGACGCCAACCGCTGGCTCGACTGGTGGACGGTCGGCGTGAACGGGTCGAAGGTCGCCTACTCGCCCGGCGGCCAGGCCGTGCTCGACCGGTGGGGCTCGCTGAGGTACGCGGCCAACACCGCGTTCGCGGCGCTCGTGCACAGCGACTCGATCACCGACGCGACCCGCAAGGCCCGTTACCACGACTTCGCGGTCAGCCAGATCGACTACGCGCTCGGCGACAACCCACGCAACTCGTCGTACGTGATCGGCTTCGGGAACAACCCGCCGGAGAACCCGCATCACCGTACGGCGCACGGCTCGTGGACCGACCAGATCACCAACCCCGAGCAGACCCGCCACACCCTGTACGGGGCGCTCGTCGGCGGCCCGCCCGACCCGAACGACGCCTACACCGACGAGCGGGACGACTACGTCATGAACGAGGTCGCCACCGACTACAACGCCGGCTTCACCAGCGCGCTGGCCCGGCTCTACCAGGAGTACGGGGGCGCTCCCGCGGCGGGCTTCCCGCAGGAGGAGACCCCGGACGGGCCGGAGATCCTCGTCGAGGCGGGCGTGAACGCGTCGGGCTCGACCTTCACGGAGATCAAGGCCATCGTGCGCAACCGGTCGGCCTGGCCCGCCAGGGTGCTGTCCGACGGCTCGTTCCGCTACTACTTCACCCTCGACGGCTCGACGACGGCCTCGCAGATCAGCGTGTCGTCGGCCTACACGCAGTGCGCGGCGCCCACGCTCCACCCGGCGGGCGGCACCACGTACTACGTGCGCATCGACTGCTCGGGCGAGGACATCGCCCCGGCAGGACAGTCGCAGCACCGCAGGGAGGTGCAGTTCAGGATCTCCAGCGCGGGCACGTGGGACCCGGCCAACGACTGGTCGTACCAGGGCATCCCCACCACGCCCGGCGCCACGCCGGAGAGCACGGAACGCATCACCCTTCACAGCGGCGACTCCACGATCTGGGGTGAGCCCCCGGGTCCGGACGTGGAGGACGACACTGCGCCCAGCAAGCCCGGCACGCCCGCGGTCTCCGCGATCACGGGTTCGACCGCCAGGCTCGGCTGGACGTCCTCCACGGACAACGTGGGAGTGGCCGGCTATGACGTCTACCTGGGGTCCACCAAGGTAGGCACGGCCACGACCGCGTCCTACGACCTGACCGGGCTCACCCCTGCCACCGAATACACCGCCCACGTGGTGGCCAGGGACGCGGCGGGCAACACCTCGCCGCGGTCGGACGCCACGACGTTCACCACCTCCGACTCGCCCGCGCCCACCAACGGGTGCGCGGCGGAGTTCGAGGTGACGAACACGTGGGGCGGCGCGTACCAGGCCGAGGTGACGGTGCGCAACGGCGGCACGGAGGCGATCGGCGGCTGGACGGTCGCCTGGACGTCGCAGGGCTCGATCACGCAGCTCTGGGGCGGCAGGCACACCGTCTCCGGCTCCGCCGTCACCGTCGCGAACGAGGCGTGGAACGGCTCGCTCGCCCCCGGCGCCAGCACCACGTTCGGCTTCATCGCGAACGGAACGCCCGCCACACCCGATCCGATCTCCTGCACCACCACCTGACCCCGGGTCGAACCCATCGGCCCCCGGCTGCGTATGAGGAGGTGAGGCGAAGCAACAATCCTGCCTTGTGACACATCCCGCCCGGATGGGACGGACGCGGCCCGATACCTCCAGTCGGCGCCGCGTCCGTTCGTGTCCGTCACCTGGCCCCTGTTGCCTGGCCCCCGTCAACTGGCTGGGGTTGCCTGAGCGAAGCGCTGCTTGGCCGCCTCGATGGCGGCGTCGTCCGAGAAACCGGCGAACGCCTCCTCGTGATAGCGCGGGGGGATGAGCCGCCTGACCCGCTCAGGGTAACCCGCTCCCGCCTCCGGCACCTTGACGAGGGGCGGGATGCCGAGGCGTACGGCGATGGGCCCCGAGGCGCGCACGGAGACCGGCCATTCGCTGCTCTCGCCGGTGATGGCGCACAGGTGGCGGGCGTAGACCCACTCCACCTCGACGAGGGAGGACGCGTCGGCCGGTTCGGTCCCGAACGGCTCCACGGCGCACACGACGTTCGACTCGAAGTGGTGGCCGTGTGCGTGGTGCTCGCCGGCCGATGCCCGTTCCAGGATCATGGTCACCTGGGCGGCGAGCTCTTCGTTCAGCTGGGCGGAGGGCTGCCTGCCCGCGAAGAACATCACCCCGGCCAGGGTCAGGCCGGCCAGGGTGACGATTGCCGCGACAAGCCCGCGACGCGTTCTGATCACGGGCTGGTGCAGGTCAGGGCGGGTGCGGGGTTGGGGATCGAGCCGGTCGCGTTGAAGCCGAACGAGGTGGTCGCGTTCGGCGCGAGCTGGCCGTTGTAGGTGGTGTTCTTGACGGTCACGTTGGGCGGTTGCCCGGACAGGACGCCGTTCCAGGGTGTGCCGTCGAAGGCCTGCCCGCCGCCGTAGGTCCAGGAGACCGTCCAGCCGTTCAGCGCGCTGTCGCCCGTGTTGCGCACGGTCACCTCACCCTGGAAGTGGCCGGCCCAGCCGTTGTCGGTGGCCTTCCACGTCGCGGTGCAGCCGCTGTCGCCGGGCGGCGGGTCGGTCGGCGTGACCGTGGGACCGGGGCCTGGCGTGCCGCTGCCGGGGCCGACTCCGGTCACTTCGCCGTTGCCGCCGTCGAAGACGACGTCGGAGCAGCTGTAGAAGTTCTCGTTGCTGTCCGAGCGGATCCAGTGGGTGAAGATGATGTGCCGCCCGCTCTTGCCGGACGGGAGCTGGGCGTTCCAGTAGTAGTAGCCGAGCCCGCCGGGTCCGCCGTTCTTGGGCGGGTTGGTGACGCTGCCGAACGGCTCCAGGTCGGACCACTTGAGCGGGCCGTTCGGGTTCCAGCCGTTCTTGGTGATGTAGTAGTCGAAGTCGCCCGGGTGCTCGGCCCAGTTGCTGTGCCGCATCTGGATGTTGGCGCCCGCGGTCAAGTGGGTCAGCGGCCAGTCGGAGCGGACCGCGTTGTAGGCCGAGAAGTCGTAGGGCCCGCCGGTGCCGCCGCTGCAGATCTGCCCGTCGGGGATGAATCCGGTGGTCCGGCCCGCGCCGTCGGAACGCAGCACGGCGAACCAGTTGTACAGAGGGGTCGTGCCGCTCTGCGCGACCGCGTCGGCGCAGGCGGGGTTGTAGGGCTGAATCTGGCCGTTGTCCCGGAGGCCGTCCTGCCAGCACAGGAACGTGCGGCTGCCGGGGAACATCGTCACGCCGTGGGCCTGTGCCGGTGAGGGCGCCATCAGGACACTCGTGATCAGAACCATGACGGCGGTGATCGCCGCCGACTTGAACAATCTCATGGGGATTCCCTTGCGCTGACGACAGAGGAGAACCTGCCCATGACCAGCCCGCCCGGCCAGCGCATTGAATCATGAGCCCGGCCGATCCGACAACGCGCCGTGAAACTTTCAGCCGATCTTGGTCATGGTCTCCGCCGATGGCCCGCTCCGGGGGAGCGGGAGGCGTTTGCCGTACATCCGGCGTGCCGGGAGGCTCCCATCTTGGGAGCGCTCCCAGTACACTTGCCCACCAGAGAAGCGGGAGCCACACCGTGCGGAACGACGTCGGGGCGCCGGCGCCGCGCAGTGCGTCGACGTCGGCCAGAGCGGCGGCTTCACCATCGCGCGGGCGGGGCACAACAACTCCACCACGCAGGTGCCCGCGGGTTGCACCTGCGCACGAGACTCGCGCGGCCGTGCTTTGCGAGGGGCGCGGCCGCGCGTTGGAGGGGTACGGCTGGTGCTGCCGTACCCCTCATCAATGTCCTCCCCCGCGCCAGGTCAGTTCGGGCCGAGGGCGGTCTCGATGTCGTCGAGCCTGGCCTCCAGTTCGCTCAGGCAGGCCGGCGCCAGCCGGCCCTCCCGCATGCGCTCGGAGAGCTTGCCGCGCAGGCGCGCGGTCCCGCTCGACGCCGCGGGGCCGTGCGGCGCGACGATGGCGTTCAGCACCTGGTTGAGGTCGAGCACGACGTCGGCGTCCGTCGCGCCGCACGGCGTTCTGTCCTCCAGCGTGGTCCTGAAGCCGGCCACCGCCTGCTCGACGGTGATCGCCGTGGACGGCGAGCTCTCGGCAAGCGGGGACGTGGGAAACGGCCGCGGCTGCGCGGCCTGCTCCGGTACCTGGAGCCCCGACTGCTGGAACCAGAGCAGGATCGACAGCGCGACCGTCGCGGAGCCCGCGACCGTGAGCGCGCGCCTGACATGCCGGCCCAGGGTGGCCGCGCCCAGCGCGGCGGTCAGCGCCGAGACGATCTCCGCCGCGCCCGGCCGCGCCTCCGGCCGGTGCGCCAGGCAGCGCTGGCACAGCGTGGCGACGGCGTAGGGCACGCCGGGCACCCGGGGAGGCGGCGCCGTCCTCCGGGCCGCCTCGATCTCCTCCCACGTCGTCTCCGGGTACGGGGTACGCCCGGTGAGCATGGTGTGCAGCAGCACGCCCAGGGCGTACACGTCGACCGCGGGATGGGTCGGCGCGCCGTGCAGCCGCTCGGGGGCGACGTAGGGCGGGGTGCCGCGGTCGTCGTCGGGGTCGCCCGCCCAGGCCGCGATGCCGAAGTCGAGCAGCTTCGGGCCATCGGCGGTGAGCAGCACGTTCTCGGCCGTGACGTCCCTGTGGACCAGGCCGCGGGCGTGCCCGGCCATCAGGACCCTGGCCAGCCGCAGCGCGATCGCCGCGGCCTCGGTCCACGGCAGCGGGCCCTGCTCGACGCGCTCGGCCAGCGGCGTGCCGTCGAGCAGCGGCATCACCACGAAGGCCGCGACGCCCCCGCTCGTGGTGACGGTCTCGCCGTAGTCGTAGATCTCGATGGAGTCGGGGTGGATGAACCGGGCCGCGGCGCGTGCCTCGCTGCGTACGCTGACGCGCTCGCCGTGGTCGGCGTGGAGCGACGAGGTGAGCACCTTGACCGCGACCATCCGGTGCAGGGACTGGTCGAAGGCACGCCAGATGACCGACATGCCCCCGCGGGCCAGCGGATCCAGCAGCAGATACCGGCGGGCCAGCACATCCCCAGGCTCAAGCCGACTCACGGACGACCAGTTCCGTGGGGAGAACGGGGTCGATGCCCGCGGCCCCCGTCAGGAGCAGCCGGGTGGCGACCGTGGCGAGCTCCTCGACGGGCTGGCGGACGGTGGTCAGCGTGGGGACGGTGTGCCTGGCGACCGGGGCGTCGTCGAATCCGATCACCGCCACGTCGGTCGGCACCTTGCGCCCGGCCCTGCGCAGCGCCTGGATCGCGCCCGCCGCCATCAGGTCGGAGGCCACGAAGACGGCGTCGAGGCCCGGGGCGTGGCGTAACAACCACTGCATGGCGTGGGTGCCTGACGCGGCGGTGAAGTCACCGTAGGCCACGGGCACGTCGGGTGCGCCCGCCGCCTGCAGGGTGCGCACCAGGCCGTCTAATCGGTCACGCGCGGCGGGCAACGAGGGCGGCCCGCCGATGGCGGCGACGTTGCGGCGGCCGGTCAGCAGGAAGTGCTCCGCCGCCTGGCGGCCGCCGTCGATGTTGTCGACGTCGACGTAGGGGAGTTTGAGGTCGTGCGGCGGGCGGCCGATGTTGCGCACCGGGATGCCCGCGGTGGATAACTTGATCGCCAGCGGGTGGCGCTCTCTCGCGCCCACGATGAGCACCGCGCCGGACAGGGCGGGCAGCGTGGACGACGTGGGGGTGACGGTGGTCACCATGAGATGGGTGCCGTGTTCGGCGATCACGCTGCCTGCCGCGGACAGGAGCCTGGCGTAGTACGGTTCGGAGAAGAGGCGGGGAAGGTGGTCACAGATCACCGCTGTGACGCCGTCGGCCAGGGTTTTGGCGGCCGTTCCCCGTGGTGCGCGTTGCCGTACGTAGCCCATTCGGGAGACGGCGTCGTAGACTTGGCGGCGGGTCGAGGTACTGACCCGCACCGAGCCAGTGAGGACTCGTGATGCGGTCGCGGGGGAAACCCCTGCAGCGGCCGCCACCTGTGCCAGTGTGGGCTGCTCGGTCATGGAGCACCTCGCGGAAAGATCCTGGGAGCGCTCCCACGTTACCAATGTTTCGTCGCTGTTAATAGGGCCTTTGCAAGGAGTGCGTCCTGCTGTACGGACGCACTCCGAATTTGCTCAGGCTAGCGATGCCGGTAGTTGTCAGATGCTTCCGGGCCGCGGATGGATCAAGTTTTTTCCCTCGGCCCGATCCCGCATATCCGGTTATCCGATTTTGTCACCCGAGGCCCACGTCCGAGTCCTCCAGCTCCGGATCGGCCTCGGCCTCGGCCTCGTCCGGCTCCGACCGGTCGGGCTGCGAGGGCTGGCAGCTTGAGCCACAACCGCCGAAGCGGGAGGTGTTCAACGGGCGGAAATCGGTCTCCGGCACGCCCTTCAGCGCCGAGATCATGGTGTCCTTCCAGATCGGCCCCGGGATCGAGGCGCCGAAGACCGAGCTGTAATAGCGGCCGCCGATGGTCACGCCGTTGAGTTTGTGATCCTGCGCGCCGCGCGTGTCGCCGATGCTGACCGCACCCGCCAGATCCGGGGTGAACCCGGCGAACCAGGCGGCGGCCTGGTCGTCCGTGGTGCCGGTCTTACCGCCCGCGGGGCGGCCGATGCCGCCGACGCCGCGCATCGTGCCCTTGGTGAAGACCCCCTCCAGGATGTACGAAGCGGCGTCCGCGACCTCGGGATCGAACGCCTGCTTGCACTCGGGCTTGTACGTCTTCACCTTGCCGTAACGGTCGGTAATCTTGTCGATGGCCATGGGCTTGCAGTATTTGCCCCGGGCGCCGATCGCGGCGTAGGCGGTGGCCACGGTCACCGGGTCCATCTCGTTGGTGCCGAGCGTGAACGTCTCGAACTCCGTCAGCGGCAGCCCGTCGGAGCGCTTGATGCCCAGCGACTTGGCCGTCCTGACCGTGTCGCACAACCCGACCTTCTGCTCCAACGCGACGAAGAAGGTGTTCACCGAGCCCCAGGTGCCGGTGGCCAGCGACTTGAAGCCGCCGCCACCCCCCTCGGCGTTCGTGACGGTGTGGGAGGGGTCGCCGATGTTCTCGCCCTTGCAGTTCTTGAACGAGGAGTAGTAGGGCGCGCGGTAACCGCTGCCGGTGGAGACCCCGTCGTGGATCTTCATGCCCTCGTTGAGCGCGGTGAGCAGCGTGAAGACCTTGAACGTCGAGCCCGCCTGGAAGCCGGTGCCGCCGCCGTGCACCGCGTCGGCGACCACGTTGTACGACATCTCGTTCTTGCGCTTGTTGTTGCCGTACTTGCGGCTGGCGGCCATGGCCTTGATCGCGCCCGTGCCCGGCTCCACCAGGGCTTCGGAGGCGACCGCCTTGTCCGACGCGTACACGTGCTTCTTGATGGCCCGCTCTGCGGCCTTCTGCATCTTCGGGTCGAGCGTCGTCTGGATCGTCAGGCCGCCCCGGTTGAGGAACTGGGTCCTGGCCTTCTTCGTCGCACCGAAGATCTTGTTGCTGAGGATCTCGTTGCGCACGTACATGCAGAAGTACGGGTACGAGCTGGCCCCGCAGCCGCCGGGCAGCGGCTTGCCCTTGTCGAAGCCGAGCTTCTCGGCCTTGGCCTCCTTGGCCTGCGCGGGGGTGATCTTGCCCAGCTGGGCCATCCTGTCGAGCACCACGTTGCGCCGGTGCAGCAGCCGGTCCCGCTGCGCCCTGCCGAGGTTGGGGTCGGTCGCGTTGGGGTCCTGCACCGCGCCGGCCAGGGTCGCGGACTGCACCAGGTTCAGGCTGGCCGCGTCGACCCCGAAGAAGCGCTTGGCCGCCGCCTCGACGCCGTAGGCGCCGGCCCCGAAGTAGGCGATGTTGAGGTACTTCTCGAGGATCTCGTTCTTGGTGTACTTCTCCTCGACCGCCATCGCGTAGCGCAGCTCCCTGAGCTTGCGCGCGTAGCTGGCCTCGAGCGCCGCGTTCTTCTCCTTCTCGGTGGTCGCCGAGTTGAGCAGCACCTGCTTGACGTACTGCTGGGTGATGGACGAGCCGCCCTGGGCGATGCCGCCCGAGCTGAGGTTCTTGGCCAGCGCCCGTATGGTGCCCTCGATGTCGATCGCGCCGTGCTCGTAGAAGCGGTAGTCCTCGATCGAGATGATGGCCGTCTTCATGATCTCGGCCACGTCGGCGAGCTTGACGTTCTCGCGATATTCCTCGTAGAACTGCGCGATCTGGTTGCCCTTGGCGTCGAGCACCGTCGTCTTCTCCGCGAGCGGGGGCTCCTTGAGCTGCTCAGGTTTGATGCCGAGCTCCTCCGATGCCGAGACGAACACCGCTCCCGTCCCCCCGACCGCGGGCAGTGCGATGGCCGCCGTCACCACGCCTGCAGCCACCGCCGCACCGGTTAGGCGCGCGATACTCGACATACGGGACATGCTGGTAATACCTCCCCCTCTTGGCATTCGGGTGCATCCTAGACCCAGCCATGACCTGTTCTCTGTAAAAACTTGGACCACCTGCGACGGGAGTTTGTTCGCGCGAGGCGGCCGGTTTTCCCGTGTCTGTAGGCATATCTGACGTTCGTGCTGCATGTGGCCCCTGTGCGGGCTGTGGCGATCTTTCTCCTCGCGATCGGCCGATTTCCCCCAGCCGAGGGCAAAGAAGCGTGTTGTCTGGCGGGTCCCCGGCCACCCGTCTGGCAACGTCGGCCAGGGCGTTTCCTGCTGGCCTTGGTGGAGGGGTCTTATGCGTGGTCTCGGACATGGCGCGGACTTCGACCGTCTGCTCTCGGCCGCCAGATCATATTGGGGGGACATTCCCGGCGGCGACGGCTGCGTCGTGGCGGAGGCGTACGACGACGACATCAGGGTCGTGGCGCGCACGCTGCTGGTCGCCAGGGTCGTGTGCGACCTGGTCTCGGCGCGGCTGGTCGTGCTGGCCGGCCCCGAATGGCGGCGCCTCGCCGAGGCGTTCGGCGCCGCCGGCGACGTCCAGCCGGAGCTGCCGCCCGTCGCGCTCGTCACCAGCCGCGCGGACCGCGCGGTGCCCAGGGAGATCCCGGTCGTGCACGTCCACGGCACCGGATCGCTGAAGGCGTACACGATGTTCCCCGACCAGGGCCCGTGCTCCTTCTTCGACGAGTTGCCCGCCAGGGTCGGCGCGTTCTTCGAGCGGCACGTGTGGCCGCACAGGAAGACGATCAGACCAGGGTCTGAGCGGGTCGCCTGGCGGGCGAAAAGCGGATACCAGCTCCGTACGGACACCGAGCGCCGCCAGCTCCGCTACTACGGCTGCGCCCGACTGGGCATCGACGCCGACCGGCCGACGATCGCCGTGTTCGGCCACACCCCCGGCCAGGACACCGAGCTGTACGACGCGACGGCGGAGTTCGCCGCGTCCGACGAGTCCGCGAACTGGTTGTTCCTCGACCCCGTCGCGAACGGTCATTCCCGGATGAAATGCGTGACCGGCGCCCTGTCCACCAACATTCTGTGGAGCGTGACGGACGTGGGCGTCACCTTCAGGGACAGCGACCTGCCCGCCTTCGGCATCCCCGTCATCCAGGCCGGCTGGTCGGAGGGCAGCGCCTGCGGCGCCACCTACCTGGCCCGCTCGCCCGCGGACCACCGCGGCCTGCTGGACGAGGCCATCGGCAGGCACGCCAAGGGCGAGTCGTTCCTCGGCCCCGAGCAGCGCGAGCGCGCCCGCCTGTGGCTCTGGCTGCGCCGCTGCGGCGCCGACGTCCCCACCCAGCTCCTGCCGCACTGGGAGCACGGCACGGAAGACTACGCGCGCTCCCTCGCCGTCAACCTCCGGTACGTCGAGCGCGACGGCGACCCCCTCTACCGCGCCGTCGCCCGCATGTGGGATCGGCGCGAGCCGCTGCTCACCCGATTCGACTTCCACGACCCGGCAGCGCTGGCCACCACCATCACCCCCGAGAGGAGCATCCGATGACCAGCAGCACAGGATCCGACACCGACCTCGACCAGGTGATCCTGCCCGCGATACCACCCGTGCACCTGCTCAGCGGGCAGGTCCCCTCGCTTCAGGTGACCGACCGGCTGCACAGGGGCAGCCACATCGTCGGCAGATTCGAGACCTCGGGGCTGGCCGGTTTCAAGGTGGCCGCGCAGGGACGCCCGCTGCGGGTACTGCTGACGCTGTCGGCCGACGACCGGTCGGTGAGCGGCTGGCACACAGGAAGACCCGCGCCAGGCGGCCCGCTGACGCGGCTCGTGCAGATCCGCTCCCAGGGGCGGCTGCGCCAGTGCCTCCTGCTGAAAGGCCGGCGGTCGCACGCCAAGGTGGCCTTCGACCTCGCGGCCGAGGAGATCCCCGACGACGGCCTCGTCTGCATCGAGGCGCTCGACATCATGGAGGGCGACGGCGTCGGCGAGGAGGTGCGCCGCATCGTGTCCGGGCGCGTCGCCCCCGACGGGGTGGCCGGCGTGCGCCTCGACAAGGTCGTGTTCGACGAGCCGCCGGAGGTGGACTTCGATCCGGACACGCTCGACGGCTCGCGCTGCGAGCTGTCGACGCTGATCAGCGCCGGCGGGCTGGCCAACCTCAACCGGCAGGGCGTACGCGCGCTGCGGTCGGGCATGTTCGTCGTCAACCCCGTGCTGAAGGACACCTTCGGCGCGACCGGCCGCGTCACGCTGAGGCTCGGCACCAAGGCGGAGCCGGCCAGCCTCATTCCCGCGTCGTGGCGGCGGGTGAACAGCGAGCTGCGCTGGCTGCGGCACGCCACCAAGAAGCTCCTCGGCACGGCGGCGCCCAGGGTGGAGCGGGTGCTCAGCGTCAGGGACGGCGAGGCGGTGGAGTTCGTCCAGCGGCCCCGCGGAAATGTGACGGAGCTGGAGCTGGCCAGTCCGACGACCTCACCGCTGCTGGTCTTCGTCGCCTCCGGCCGCGGCGTGCTGGCGACCCTGGAGTCGGGCACCTCGCACTAAGCGGACCAGCGGGAAAATCCGCGGTCATCCGTGAGAACCCCGCGCTGAGGGCAGTCTGTATGGATGGTGACCGAGCGCGGATTGCGAATCGAAGCCACACGATATGTGCACTGCACGGTCATACGCGCCAGCGGTGAGCTCGACCACGAAGGCAGGGTCAGGTTCAGTGCCTGCATCACGTCCGTGTGGGACTGGTCGCAGGGGCCCGTGCTCGTGTTCGACCTGCACGACCTGGACTTCTACGACTCGTCGGTCATCGGGGTGCTCGCGATGGCCATGCAGCGGATAGAGGAGGAGCGCAGCGGCGGCCGGATCATCCTCGTCCAGCCGGACCATCACCTGCTATCGGTGCTGCGGCTGACGGACCTGCTGTCGCACGTGGAACTGGGCGACAGCGTCGAGCAGGTCGTGGCGGAGCTGATGGTGCAGGCGGAGGACGAGTGGTCAGGGCGGTCTCCGTCAGGCGTGATCACAAAAGACGGCAGGCGAGGTGATCGCCGCTGAGCGCGACGGGCTCCGCGCGGACGGCAGAGCTCGCCTCATGCGTCGCGGTCAGAGCCCGTACGTCTCCAGGAGCCGCAGCCACACCTCGCTGGCCGTCGGGAAGGACGGCACGGCGTGCCAGAGGCGGTCGAGCGGCACCTCGGCGGTGACGGCGATCGTGGCGGAGTGCAGCAGCTCGGCCGTCCCCGGCCCGGCGAACGTGACGCCGAGCAGCACTTTCCTGTCCTCGTCGACGACGGCCCTGGCCCGGCCGCGGTAGCCGTCGCCCATGAGGTAGGCCCCGGTGACCGCGCCCATGTCGTAGTCGACGACGCGCACCCGGAAGCCGTCCGCGCGGGCCACGGCCTCGGTGCGGCCGACCGCGCAGATCTGCGGATCGGTGAACACCACCTGCGGCGCACCGTAACCATCGGCCAGGTCGCGCAGCGCGGGCGGCTCCTCACCGCGGGCCCGCGCGGCGATCACGTCGCCGCAGACCCTGGCCTGGTATTTGCCCATGTGCGTGAGCAGCGCGCGCCCGTTGACGTCGCCCACGGCGTACAGCCAGCCGCCGGAGACCCCCGTCGCCCGCATGCTGTCGTCGACCTCGATCGGGACGTTGTCGGGCAGGCCGACCGTGCCGAGCCCGACATCGCGGACGGCGGGCCGGCGTCCCGTGGCCACCAGCAGCTCGTCCGCCTCCAGCACGGGCCCCTCGGGCAGGTGCACCGTCACCTTCCCGCCCGGCTCCGGCCGCTCGACCCGGCTGACCTGGGTGCCGGTGCGCACGGCGATCCCCGCGTCCGCGAACGACTGGGCGAGCAGCTCACCGGCGAACGGCTCCATCCTGCTCAGCAGCCCGTCGCCGCGCACCAGCATCGTGGTCTGCCGCGTGCCCAGACCGTGCATGGCCTGCGCCATCTCACAGGCCACCACCCCGCCACCGAGCACCACGAGCCGCTCAGGGACCACGCTGGTCGCGGTCACCTCGTGGCTGGTCCACGCGTTCGCCTCGGTTAGCCCCGGCACGGGAGGCACGGCCGGCGTGCTGCCCGTCGCCACGACGACGGCCTGGTGGGCCGTCAGCATCCGCTCGCCGCCGTCCGCCAAGGTGACGCGCACCCGCCTGGGACCGTCGAGCCTGCCGCGCCCGCGGACGAACTCGGCCGGTACGCTCTCGATCCACCCCACCTGGCCGGAGTCGTCGAAATGGCCGACGGCTTCGTCACGACGGGCCAGCACCGCCGCCACGTCAATGGGCGCGAGCTCCAGGCCGGGCACCCGCGCCACCTCGCCCGCCAGATCGACCGGCCGCAGCAGCGCCTTGCTCGGCACGCACGCCCAGTAGGAGCATTCGCCGCCCGCCAGCCGTTCCTCGACGATCGCGGCCGTCAGACCGCCACGCACGGCCCGGTCCACGACGTTCTCACCGGTGGGACCGGCGCCGATCACGACCACGTCGAACTCGTCAGCCACCTTGCCTCCCAAGCACTCGTTCGGACGTGAGAAACTCTTTCACGCCCGTGCGCCTTTTACCGGGAACCTCCCGGCCCGTCGCCGGGTGAGAGCCCTTTCATCTCGTGCTCATGGTGGTCCAACCGCCGGCCGAGAGCCTGAACGCAGCCGCGGAGGAACCGCGGGAGCACTTCAGGAGGCTTTCCCATGGCTCAGGAATTACGGCGGGTGCTGCTCGCGAGCGCACTCACGCTCGGACTGGGCGCCGGCACGATCGTCGTGCTGTCTCTTAT
>NZ_SMKP01000005.1:0-118679 GCF_004349015.1 Nonomuraea diastatica | reverse complement strand
GGTGGGGGCTGCTGGCCGGGTTCGCGCTCGTGCTCGGAGCGCTGGCCGGGTACACGGTTCGGATGCCGCAACGGCTGATCGCGTCGGTGATGGCGTTCGGCGCCGGGGTGCTGATATCCGCGGTGTCGTACGAGCTGATCGAAGAAGCCCACCACCGCGGAGGGCTGGCGCCCACGGTGGTGGGAGCCGTGTCCGGCGCGGTCCTCTACACGGTCTGCAACATCCTGCTGGCCCGGGGTGGAGCCAGGCATCGCAAGCGCTCCGGTGACCGGCATCCGTCGCAGCAGGAGGGGTCGGGGACGGCGATCGCGCTGGGCGCGGTGCTCGACGGGGTGCCCGAGTCGCTGGTCATCGGGGCGAGCCTGCTCGGCGGGGGTGCGGTGAGCATGGTGACCGTGGCGGCGGTGTTCATCAGCAATGTGCCCGAGGGCCTGTCCAGCGCGGCCGGCATGCGCCGAGCCGGGCGATCCAGGACGTACGTGTTCGGGCTGTGGATCGGGATCGCCGGGGTCAGCGGCCTGTCGTCGCTGGCCGGGTACGCGCTCCTGGGGCAGGCGCCCGCGGCCGTGCTGGCGGGCATCATCGCGCTGGCCGGCGGAGCGATTCTGACCATGATCGCCGACACCATGATCCCCGAGGCGTTCGAGTCCTCGCACCTCATGACCGGTCTCATCACCCTGGCCGGTTTCCTGCTCGCGTTCGCCGTGTCGAAGGCCGGTGGTTGAACGTGCGATCGGAGGTGTCGGCAGCGCGCTGGGGGTCGTCGGCGGTGGCGGTGCCGCTCTCGGTCGCCATGCGGGTGGCCACGGGACACGGAACTGGACGAGCTCCGCGCCCGTTTGAAGGCCACACGATGGGCCCAGCCCTGGCCTGTGGACCGCTGGGAGGCCGGCACCGACACCGCGGAACTCCGCCGCCTCGTCGCGTACTGGGCCTCCGGCTACGACTGGCGAGCCCACGAAACCGCCATCGACGCGCTGCCGTCACATCTCGCGGATCTCGGCGGAACACCGGTGCACTACCTCCGCTTCGACGGCGAGCACCCGGACGCGCTGCCGATCATCCTCACGCACGGCTGGCCCAGCTCCTTTTCTTCCGCGACCACCGTCCCTCTCCGTCTTCAGCCCCGGCCGTTCTCCAGAAGCGGGGCGCCATGACGCCGGGCCAGGATCAGGGTCATGCCCTCCACCGTGGCCTTGCTGGCGGCGTACGCGCGGTAGGTGGGCGGCCGGGTTCGCGTGACGCTGGTCGAGAAGTTGATCAGAGCGCCGCCGCCGCGCGGCCGGCTGGCCGCGAGCTGGGAGACGACGAAAGTGCCACGGATGTTGGTACGGTGCACGCGGTCGAGTTCGGCCAGGTCGAAGCTGGCGATCGGGGCCTGCACCATGATGCCCTCGCGGAAGCCGGGAAAGCTCTCGATCTCCGTGGTCGTCATCAGTGCACCGCCGAACTGGCTGCCCTCGAACACCAGCGGTTCGGGTTGCCCCCGCGCCGCGTAGACGGCAGCGGTGTAACCGGCGGGACCTGACCTACGATGATCAGGTCCCTGATGGGGTCGGCCGCCATGCGTGATCTCCTCGTTCATCGATGCGTGGCGGGTGAAGGTCTGGTCGGGCGCGGGCGGCACCACACGCACAAGGTGGCGCCGTGCCGGTCCGCGTCAGTGGGGTGTCCGCTCTCCGGCCTCGATCGCGAAGGGCAGCCGGTTGGCCGATGGCGGCAGCGGGCAGATGGGGAAGTGCTCGCTGAACGCGCACGGCAGGTTGACGGTGCGGTTGAAGTCGAGCGTCACGTTGCCGTCGGCGTCGGGGGCGGGGATGTCCAGGGAGCGGCCGGCTCCGTAGGTGGTGACGCCGCTGGTGGCGTCGGTGAAGACGGTGAGCAACATCCCGTGTGTGCTGAGCACCTGGAGGGTGTGCTCAGTGCCGGCGTACTCGAAGCGCATCAGGCCGGGCGTGTTGTGGCTGTGGGCGCCCCAGCCCACGGACTCGAGCGTGATGGACGCCGGCGTGTCGAAGTGTTCGATGCGGCCCGGGATGAGCCATTTCTGGCTGGGTTCGTACGTGGGCACGCCGTCGAAGCCGTGCCGGGCCGGTGAGCTCGGGTCGTAGGTGACGATCAGGTACGTGCCGCGGTAGGTGATGCCCACCTCCCGTTCGCCCACGGTGACCCGGAGGTCGTCGGGGGCGTCGGCGAGGGCGAACCGGCGTTCGGTGGTGAAGGTTCCCCCGTCGAAGGTCATCGGGGTGCCCTGGGGGTCGATGTGGATGGCGTCCCCGCTCTGCCACCACCGGCCGGGCAGCGGGGGATGGTTCCGGGGCGTGTCGTCGAGCCATGCGTGCGAGGTGGCGGCCAGCCAGCCCAGGGGCTGGGTGAGCCACTGCTCCCATCCGGCCCTCCACTCCTTCCAGGCGCGCGTGAACTCCTGCGGGCTGGTGGGAACGTGCGTGTCACTCATGGTGGTTCTCGCTTTCTCGTACGGCTTTTCTTGTCCGGGTGTCGGTCAGGAGTGCGGGGTCGTGGTGGGGCGGGCCCAGGTGGCGAAGAGGGTCAGGGCGAGCAGGGGGAAGACGACCCCGGCGGTGAGGGCGGTCGCGATCGCCCTCGCTTCCCCGGCTCCGGCCGCGGCGGCACCGTAGACGGTGGTCATCACGGCCAGGCCGAGCGCGCCGCCGAGCTGCTGCATGGCCTGGTTGAGGCTGCAGGCGGCGCCGAGGTGGGCGGGCGGCGCCTGGTGCATGATGACGGCGGTGAGCGGCGCGACGGTCAGGTCCGCGCCGATCCCGAGCAGGACGAACGGCCCGAGCAGGCCGCTGGCGAAGGTGTCGGCGGCGTCGATGCGCGACATCCACAACAACCCCGCGAGCAGGGCGGACATCCCGAGGGAGCCGATGATCCGCTCTCCGTTCCGCGGCACCAGGCGGCCGGTCAACAGGTTCATGACGAGCAGGGCGGCGCTGAAGGGCAGAACGGACAACCCCGTCTGCAGCGGGGTGAAGCCCAGCACGTTCTGGGTGAACAGCGCGGCGAAGTAGAGGAAACCGGCCTGGCCCGCCGGGATCAGCAGGCGTACCCCCGTGAGGCATGCCAACCATTTGCCTGCGTAGGCAACTATATACGCATGTGAGCTCGCACCAGAGGTCTCACGTGGCCGGCCCCTACCGAGGCAAGCGTGCGGCGCAGACACCGGACAGCATCGGGAATAATTGCTTGCGCAGGCAGGTTGGCAGGTGCGGATCAGCGGTCGGAGGCGACCGGCGCCACCGACCGGCGGAGGAAGGAGACGACATGCCATTCGAGATCGGCATCATGACGTTCGGGGAGCTCACGGAGGACCCGGCAACCGGGGCCCTGCCGTCCCCGCGGCAGCGTGTCCGCGAGACGATCGAGCAGGCGCAGGTCGCCGACCGGGCGGGCCTGGACGTCTTCGGCGTCGGCGAGCACCACCGCAGCGACTTCGTCGGATCGGCGCCGGCCATCCTGCTGGCCGCCGCCGCGGAGAAGACCGAGAACATCAAGCTGACGAGCTCGGTCACCGTGCTCAGCTCGGAGGACCCCGTACGCGTCTGGGAACAGTTCGCCACGATCGACCTGCTGTCCGCCGGCCGCGCCGAGATCATCGCCGGCCGCGGCTCCTACACCGAGTCCTTCCCCCTGTTCGGGTACGACCTGAAGGACTACGCGGACCTGTTCCGCGAGAAGCTCGACCTGCTGCTCAAGATCCGCGACCAGAATCCGCTCACCTGGTCAGGCCGCTTCCGCGCGCCCCTGGTCGACGCCGACGTCGCACCCCGCGCCGATGGCGGCACCATCCCGATCTGGGTCGGGGTCGGCGGATCGCCCGCGTCGGCGATCAGCACCGGCCTCCTCGGCCTGCCCATGGCACTGGCCCTGCTGCTCGGACCGATGACCTTCCACGAGGAGACGGTCCAGCTCTACCGAGCGGCCGCGGCCAAGGCCGGGCACGACGCGGACGCGCTGCCGATCAGCATGAACTCGCACGGGTTCGTCGGGCGGACCAGCCAGGGCGCGCGGGACACCATGTACCCCTCCTTCGCCAGAGGCATGATGGAGAACAACCACCAGCGCGGCGTCGGCCTCCGGCTCCCCCGGGCCGCGTTCGACGCGCAGTCGTCGCCCGCGGCCGGGCTGCTGGTCGGCAGCCCGCAGGAGCTCATCGACAAGCTGCTCACCTACCACGAGCTGTACGGCATCACCCGCGTCATCATCCAGATGGGCTTCGGCGGCGTGCCGCAGAAGGAGCATCTGGAGGCGATCGAACTGCTCGGCACCGAGGTGGCACCCGTCGTGCGCCGCGAGGTCGCACTGCGTGAGAAGAGCGTGGCATGACCGTCGTCCCGCAAACCGGCCACGCGGATCCGGGCACGCCCATGCGAGGCCCGGCCCTGCGAGTCGTCGTCGTCAACGGCAGCCCCAGCGAGCCGTCCAAGACCATGGGACTCGTCGACGTCGTCCTCGACACCCTGAAGGGCATGCTTCCCATCGAGGTGTCCCGGGTCGACGTGTACCGCTTGGGCGCGGGATTCACCGGAGCGATCGAGCGTGACGACGTCCCGCGCGAGGTCGAAGACTCGCTCCGGCTCGCCGAGGACGCCGATCTCCTCATCGCCGCCGCACCCGTGTTCCGCGGTACGTACCCCGGCATGTTCAAGCACTTCTTCGACCTCGTCGACCAGTACGCGCTCGCGAACAAGCCCGTCCTCCTCGCCGCGACGGGCGGAGGCGACCACCATGCGCTCGTCCTGGAGCATGCCATGCGGCCCCTGTTCGCCTTCTTCCAGGCGTTGACGATCCCGGTCGCGTTCTTCGCCTCCGCCGGGGACTTCGACGGTACGACACTGCTCAACCCCCGCATCTACGGACGCGTCGAGGTCGGGCTCGCTGACGTCGCAGACCTTCTCAGAGCTCGCGCGACCGCGCGGGAGTGACACAGGACCGCGGACCGGCGAACAGCCGGCGCCTCCAGGGAGTGGACGTCGTCGTCTCCGCCGTCCAGGGCGACGCGGAGGTCATCATCGACGGCCAGCTCAACCTGGTGCGTGCCGCCGAGAAGGCCGGGGTTCCGCGCTGGATCCCCTCGGGCTTCTCCCTCGGCATAGACCGGCTCGACCACGGCGACAACGACTTCGCCGACCTCCGGAAGAAGGCCGCCGAAGTTTACCGCTCCAGCACCGTGGCACCCACCTCAGTCCTCATCGGCGCCTTCCTCGAGGTGCTGAACATGCCCTTCTGAACGACCTGCGCACACCCACCTCCCATTACGTCCGGTAACGACAAAAGCACGATATTGGCTGGCGCCGACAAGACCGGGAAGGACATCCGTGATGCGCAGACCTGACAGGTCAGGGCACGCTCGGGCGCGTAGTCCGCCCCGTGCTGGGTGGACAGCGCAACCCTCGCCGCGGTCGACAACTCCATCGCGGTGGCCACGACCGTCACACCGGCGTAGTCGATCGGAGTTTGATCGTTGGCCTCGTCTGGCGCGCCGCGGTCGACGATGGAACCGTGGATCACGTCAATGGTGCTGGAGATCGTCGCGATCGACTCGCCGTCACGGGTGAGGACCAGGCTCTCACCAGGTTCGAGGGCGTCGATGAGCGCCACGACGTCGTCGGGAAGGCGGGTCACGTCGACTCGCTGCGTGGAGCGTGGGGCGCGTTTGCGGATCACCATGCTGGGGCCACGCTCACGGCTGCGAGGGCGCCCTGCGTCATGCGCGGCCCCCGGCCGACTGGCGCAAGGCCCGCCTACGGCGGCATGGTCGCCTCAACCAGAGGATCACATAAGCCCCTTCTTATGCTGTGATCTTGTGGACGCCACCACACGGCCTGGTTCGATGCCGCGCCGGATTTTCCCTCATCGTCCATGTCCGAGGCGACAGGCCGGTTGGCGAGCGGCGCGAGGGGCGGGATCAATCCAGATGCAACCTATGAGCTCGGCCCCATAGCCTCGGCCTCATGAACGACCATGCCTTCGTCCCCGACGACTTCGTCGTCCCCCTACACCTGGCCGCTCCACAGTTCCGTCTGGAACCCCTGGGACCCCAGCACAACGCCGCCGACCACGCCGCCTGGACCAGCAGCATCGAGCACATCCGCGCGACCCCGGGCTTCCCGGACGGAAAATGGCCTCCCGTGGAGGGCATGACCCTGGAGGCGAACCTCGCCGACCTGCGACGCCACGCGAACGACTTCGCCCAGCGCCGCGGATTCACCTACACCGTCCTGGATGCGGCCGGCGGCGACGTGATCGGATGCGTCTACATCTACCCCTCCGGCAGCGACGACCACGGCGCTGACGTGTCCTCGTGGGTCCGGGCCGACCGAGCCGAACTGGACGTGCCCTTGTACGAAGCCGTGACGGCCTGGCTGTCCACGCACTGGCCCCTCGAAACGCTCAACTATCACCCGCGCTGAACCCACATCCCGCAGGGAAACGGCATCGGCCTCTGCGGGACACCACATCGAGTCCTTCATAGACGAAACCGCGCATCAGTAGATGCGGTACTTCTTGCCGCAGTTGTCGAACTTGCCGGCCCAGCAGGTGAAGGTGTACACCTTCTTGATACCCCGGCCGTTCCAGGCGCCTGCGACCTCGCCGTCCCATGCCTTGTTGAACGTGGTCCAGTGGCCGTTCTGGTACACCTCGAACCAGACCCAGCCCTTCTTGCCGCCCTTCCTGTCCACGCCGTACCACTTCGTGAACACCTTGTGGCCCGACTTCCACGTCGTCCCGAACGTGTACGCCTTGCCGTCGCCGGAGAAGAACTTCCCCCAGCTCGTCGTGGAGTGCGTGCTCGCCTGGGCGGCGGCCGGGGTCAGAGCCAGACCGGTGACGGCCATCGAAGCGGCCAGAGCGGCGATCGCAAGGGTCTTACGCATTTTCGGGTTCCTCCCCCGTGTCGGTGTGATCCGTTGACGGGGACATTACGGAGACCCGCAGCGATCAACTGTTGACGAATCCACACACCGGATGTGATCGGCGTCACAGAGGGCCTGCCCGAATAAGATCGCTGCTGTTGCGTTGATCCGGCGATCGGAGCACGATGAGCGACCCCGGCGGCTTCGGCCCCCTGGCGATGGACGACCGCGAGCCGATCGGCCCCTACCGGATCGTGGGCCGGATGGGCGCCGGTGGCATGGGGGTCGTCTACGCGGGGATCGCGGCCGACGGCGCCAGGGCCGCAGTCAAGGTCATCCATCCGGGGTTAGCCGCCGATCCGCAGTTTCTTGCCCGTTTCGTCCGCGAAGTCGAGCTGCTGTCCCGGGTACGCGGGCGCTGCACGGTCTCGGTGCTGGCCGCCGACACCGCGGCGATGCCTCCCTGGCTGGCCACCGAGTTCGTCCCCGGCCCGACACTCAGCACCTACGTCCAGCAGAACGCCCGGCTGCAGCCGGACGAGCTGCTCCCCTTCGGCCTGGACATCGCCGAGGCGCTCACCGACATCCACCGGGCCGGCATCGTGCACCGCGACCTCAAGCCCGGGAACGTGATCCTCTCCGCCTCCGGCGCGAAGGTCCTGGACTTCGGCATCGCCCGGGCCCTCGACGAGAGCGGGCTCACGGGCACCGGCGCGCTGATCGGAACGCCCGGCTGGATCAGCCCCGAGCAGTACCGGGGCGACGTGGCGGACACCGCCGCCGACGTCTTCGCCTGGGGCGCGCTGATGGTCTACGCCGCGACCGGCCGCCCGCCGTTCGGCACCGGAGCTCCCGACGTCCTCGCCTACCGGGTCATGAGCGTCGAACCGGATCTGTCCGAGGTGCCCGCCCCACTCCACGACCTCGTACGCGGCGCGCTGGCCAAGGATCGCACGTCCCGGCCCACCGCGTACGAACTGCTCGACCAGGTCACCGCGCTCACGTCGGGCACCAAACCCATGCCGCCGCCACCGCGTGGCAGGCGCCTCATGGTGCCACTGTGGTCGGCCGCCGCCGTCGTCGCGGCGGTCGCGGCTGCGGGAGCGGTGTTCGCAGCGGGCTCGCGGGGCACGCCCGAGGCGCTGCGGAGCCCGAGCAGCTCGCCCGCGCCCACGTACGAGGAAAGCCCGCAGCCGGACCCGGGCGACACCTCGGACGAGGCGGCGACGGCGAATGAGTCCCCCGAAGATGCTCCCAGCACGACCGAACCGCCCAAGAGAAGGACCTCCACCCCGACGATGCGGGCGAGCACGCGCCACGCTGACGCCGGCGTTCCCTGCGCGTCCGATGACTCGATACTCCGGCAGGTCGCCGCGCTGAACGGCGGCAGCCTGCCGGGGGATGCCGTGGTCGCGCGCAAACGGTGCGTGGGCCGCTGGGTCGCGGCCGAGCTCGACTCTCCTGAAGTCGGCGGCATCGACCTCATCGCCAAGCGCAACGCGACCCGGTTCCTCGGCGGGGAGATCGGCAGCAACTTCTGCTCATTGGAGTCCCGGCCGGCGCTCCTCGCGAGCGCGCCCGCCGCCATCCGGGCCTTCCTCTGCCCTGACGGCTTCCGCTGACAGGTCCTCCCTCTCCCGACCTCAGCGGTGGAGACGCGCGGTGTGCGGCACCCCGGTACGGCCGGGGGCCGCGCGGCACCGTCGACCGCCACGAGCCCTCCTTTTCGGCAGTGGACATGGAGGCGGTTCGCGGCGAGATTGGTCGGCAGGCGCGGTGATCGCCTGCCCGGTGCCGATCGGACGACGTAAGGAGTGCGCATGAGGATCGTTGAACTGGCCTCGGTGGACGGATGCATCGCCTTCGACCTGGACTGCCCGACGAGCGCGGGCGGCACCCGGCTCGCCCCTGACGTCACCCGCGGCGAGGCCGGGCTGCTGGCGCGGGCGATGACGTACAAGCTGGCCGTGCTCGGCGAGCGGATCGGCGGCGCCAAGGCGGTGCTGCGGGCCGAGCCCGAGAACCGGACGGCAACCCTGGCCCTTTACTGCCAGGAGATCACCCCGATGGTCGAGAAGGGCGGCTTCCTCACGGCCTCGGATCTGGGCACGCGCACGGAGGATTTCGCCTCGCTGCCCGGTTACCGTACCGACTCGGTGCTGCACCAGGAGGTCGGCGGCGAGCTGGTGGACACCATGGTGACGGGCTTGGGCGTGGTCGTCGCCGCGGAGACGGCGCTCGGCGGTCTGGCCGGGCGCACGCTCGCGGTGGAGGGGTTCGGCAAGGTGGGTGGCGCCGTCGTACGTGAGGCCGCGCGGCGGGGCGCGCGCCTCGTCGCCCTCTCGACCCTGCACGGGTGCGTAACCGACCCCGCCGGGCTGGACGTGGCAGCGCTCGAAGAACTGCGCGCCGAGCACGGCGACGCCTGTGTGGGCCTGCTCGGTCTGCCGGTGTGGCCCGCCGAGGCTCTGTACGAGGTGGGCGCGGACGTGCTGGTGCCCGGCGCGCGGACCGGCACCCTGACGGCCGAACGCGCCGCCGGGGTACGCGCCCGCGTGGTCGCTCCGGCGGCGAATGTGCCGTACACCGGGGCCGGGCTGCGCACTCTTGCGGATCGGGCGGTGATGACGCTGGCGGACTTCGTCTGCGGGGCCGGCGCCACGATCGGCTACCTCACCGAACGCGCCGGCCGGGTTCCCGACGCCGCCTCGGCGCGGGACCTGGTGGAAGAGCGGGTCGGCCGGCTCACCGGGATGGCGCTGGAGCATCCCGGCGGCCCGTTCGCGGGCTCGTGCGCCGTGGCGGAGGAATTCCTCGCCACCTGGCGCGACGCAGCCGACCTCGCCGACGGCCCTCCCCTCGCGACCGCACCGGAACGGTGAGGCGAGGCGACCGCTCGGAACATGCGGCGAGGGCGCCGACCAGCACGAGGACGCCTCCGAAGATCGCGATACGCGTGGTGAACAGGTCAAAGATTCCTGAAACCCCGAAGGGATCACCTCGCGTCCGGGCCCGGCCCGGCCCTCACGTGCCTCCCGCAACTTTCCCGTGGCGATGAAGCCGACCGCGACCCGGTGAAAGCCGGCGATCGATTCGCCGTCCTCCACCCCGCCACGGAACTGCGTACGCACTTTCGTGAAGGGGAAGGCCGTGCTGCCGTCGGGAAGGAGCACGCCCCGCGTCATCGTCCGTCTTGCGCCGACGCCCGCCCGCAGCGGCGGCGATGCTCAGAGGCCCGAGCTGGTCGATGGCCAGACTGACGTTCGCCTGGATCTGCTGCAGCTCCTGTTCCTCCATCCGAGGATGGTGACATCAACGGCGAGCCCGACCAATTCGGTTTCCGGCTCGACCGCAGCGTGGACACGGTGGTGCGGCAGGCCGAGCGGCGGCACCGGGCCCCGGTCAACGCCGGAGACCGGCGGAGCTGATCGAGCCGGGCTCAGACCGACATGGCGGGGACCGGCCAGCGGCGCATCCGGTTCGGCAGGGTGACGACGAGGTCGCCGCACCTGAGCACCAGCCGCTCGTCGATCAGCACGTCGACGGCGTCGCGCTCGGCCGCCCCGAGGTCGGGCAGTCTCCGCGGGCGCAGGCAGTGGGTGAACGCCGAGCCCAGCGCCCCGTCGTCGATGATCATCCGGGCTGCGGCCGCCGGGTCGCGCATGTCCTTGACCTGCAGGAAGCCTGGACCTCTGCGGTAGTCGGTGCGGATATTCGATTTGATCTCGTAATGGACGCGCAGGTCCCATTCCAGGTCCGCCATGGCGGGCAGGACCGTGCGGAAATAGTTCATGTCGAGGATGTTGTCGACGGGCAGCACGTCCAGGATCTGATGCCGCCTGACCAGCGTGGACAGCTCGTCCAGGAAACGGTCGGCGGGCTTTGACCGGAATCCGATCATGGAGCCGTTGAGGCCGCAGAACGTGCACTGGTGTTTCTCGCCCCACCAGCAGCCGCGCGACCCTTCCATGACGAGTTGCGGGCGGACGTGCTCGCGTACGGGCGACGTCTCGAACGCCTCCTGCCATCCGAGGAAGTCGGGCAGCGGGATGGCGGCGGGCGGCACTGAGCGGCTCGTGGGCGGGTTGGCGATCGACTCGGCGCCGTTCCACCAGCACACACCGGGCAGATCGGCCGGGTCCTCGGCCGCCCGGACGCGGTCGAGGAGGTAGGGGGAAGACCTCTTCTCCTTCGCCGCGCACGACGTAGTCGACGAACGGGTGGTTGCGGTGCAGCGCGTGGCCCATGATGCCGTCGCAGTTGGCCCCGCCGAAGACGACCAGGAGCTCGGGGCGCAGGTGCTTGAGCCGCCGGGCGAGTGCCAGGCTCGCGGCGTTCTGCATGAACGTGGAGGTGAAGCCGACGACGTGCGGCTCGCCGGCCAGCACCTCGTTGACGGCGACGTCGATGAACCCGGCGGCGTGGGGGCGCATCCGCAACACCGCGTCGACGTCGAGCCCGCGGGCCTCGGCGTACGCGCGGAACTCGGCGTCCCTCCACGCCGGGTCGTCGTGGAGGCAGCCGGCGAAGACCCAGTCGCCCAGGCCGTGCAGCACGCCGTACTCGGCGATGTCCGTGACCGCCTTGGGCCCCAGGTCGCCGCCGCTGTCCTTCATCAGGAACTCGACCCACCGGATGCCGCCGTGGAACTCGTTCACCTCGATGTCCGGACGCCGCGTGCGCAGCAGTTCGTGCAGGATGCCGATGGGCAGCGAAGGCCGGTTGATCGGCTGCCAGGGCATGGCGGCGAGCGCGACGCGCATGTCCCTCCCTTCCCGGGTGAGGACGCCGTGGAACCGGCGCCCCCACTCGTGGTCCGTCCGGGCGCCTACGCCGCCTTGCCCCACAGGTTCTGCGAGTAGACGAGCTGCGAATGAATGGGCGTCTTCTTGATGGCCGGCTTGGTGGCGGTCCGCTCCGCCGCCGCCTCCGTGCCCGGGGCGGGCGCATCAACCGTGCCGGCCACCGCCGTCGAACCAGGTGTTTCCACAGGCATGAGCATTTCTCCTTTCAACCGCGCCACAAATAGTCGAGGAAAGGTTATGAGCGGCCTGTTATTACCGGCTTAAATGCCGATGAAATGGCTTTCCCCGAAGGGGGCGGGCGGCTCGCTGACCTGGGGCACGGTAGGCTTCCTGCCCATCCGGTCGTCGGGAAGGGGCGGCGCTTGCGTCAGGTGGGGTTCCGGATACTCGGGCCGGTCGGGGTCTGGGCGGACGGCCGGCTCGTCGGCCCGTCCACTCCACAACAGCGGTCGGTGCTGGCGATGTTGTTACTGAACGTGCGCCAGGTGGTGACCACCGAGCGGCTGATGCGGGCGGTCTGGGGAGACGAGCCGCCGATCACCGCGCGCAACGCCATCCACCAGTACGTCTCGCGCCTGCGGCGTGTCCTCGTCCCGGTCCCCCAGGCCGCGCTCGTCACCGCGCCACCCGGCTACCGCCTCGACGTCGAGCCGGCCGACGTCGACCTCCACCGCTTCCGCGAGCTGGTCGACCTGGCGAGGAAGAGTGTCCCCAGCGAGGCCGACGCCCTCTTCGGGCAGGCGCTGCGCTTGTGGCAGGGGCCGCCGCTCGCGAACGTCTCGGGCGACTGGCTGCCGGCGATGTTCGGCCAGGCGCTGACGGAGGAACGCCTGGCCGTGGTCGAGGAGCACGTGGCCGTCGGCCTGAGCCTCGGCACCCCCATCGAGTCGCTCGCCGACCTGCCGATGCTGATCAGCGAGCATCCGCTGCGGGAGCGGCTGACCTACCTGTGGATGTTGTCGCTGCTGCGTGACGGCAGGCGGGCCGCCGCGCTGAAGGCGTTCCGGCAGGCCCGCCGGCGGCTGGTGGACGAGCTGGGCGTCGAACCCGGGATCGAGCTGCAGGAGCTGCACCGGCGGGCGCTGTCGGCCGAGCCCGCCGTCGAGGTGTGGCCCTACCCCATGCAGGCCCCCGCCGATGGCACCGTCCATGCGCCGGACACGCCGCCGGTGCCCGCCGAGCTCCCCGCTCCCCCGGCCTTCTTCGCCGGGCGGGCCGCCGAGATCGCCCGCGTACGCACTGCCCTCACCGCAGACCGCCCCGCGGGCCCGCGAGTGTGTCACATCAGCGGCATCGGCGGCATCGGGAAGTCCGCACTGGCCGTCCACGTCGCCCGCGGGCTCGTCGAGCACTTCCCCGACGGGCAGCTCTACGTCAACCTGCACGGGGCCATCCCGCAGGCCGGCCCGGTCGACCCGCACATCGTGCTGGGCCGTTTCCTGCGCTCGCTCGGCACCGCCGACTCGGCCGTGCCCGCCGACCTGGAGGAGGCCGCGGGCCGGTTCCGGTCCCTCACCGACGGCAAACGCGTCCTGATCGTGCTCGACAACGCCAGGGACGCCGCGCAGGTCCGACCCTTGCTCCCCGGGAGCGCCACCTGCGCCGTCCTGGTCACCAGCCGCCGGATGTTCACCTCGCTGCACGACGCCGTCCACGTCCAGCTCGACGTCCTCGACGTCGGGCGGGGCACCGACCTGCTCGGCGGCATGGTCCACGACGACCGCATCGCCCGCGAGCCGGACGCCGCGGCGGCGGTGGTCCGCCTGTGCGGCGGGCTGCCTCTCGCGCTCTGCCTGGCCGCCGCGCGGCTGAACGGCCGGCCCTTCTGGCCCGTGTCAGTTCTTGCCGAGCGGCTGGCCACCGCCCGGCACCGGCTGGACGAGCTGCGCGCCGACGACCGGGCCGTACGCGCCGTCTTCCAGGAGAGCTACGAGGACCTGCGCGCGAGCCCGTCAGGAGCCGAGGCCGCCCGTGTGTTCCGGTACGTGGGGATGCTCGACGGGCCCGATGCCGGGCCCACCATCGTCGCGGCGATGACCGGGCTGTCCGAGGATCGCGCGCGTGACCTCCTGGACACGCTGGTCGACGCCCAGCTGGTGGAGAGTCACGCCCCCGACCGTTATCGCCTGCACGACCTGCTGCGGCTCTACGCCCGCGAGCGGGCCGAGGCGGAGGACCCCGCCGGCCGCCGTGCCGAACTCGTCCGGCGTGTCCTGCACTGCCATCTGGCGACCGCCCGCACCGCGATCAAGGTGCTCGGCGCGAACACCGGCCGGCGCGCGGGCATCGGCCCGCGTACGCTCGATCATCCCGGCGCCCGGCTGGCGACCGGCGAGGACGTCCACGCGTGGACGGACGCAGAGGCCGACAACGTGCTGGCGCTGGTCCGCACGGCCGCGGGCCCCTCCACGGCCACCCTGGTGGTCTCGCTCGCGGCGACGTTCACCGTCCTGCTGTACGAACGCGGCCACTGGCTCAAGCAGCTCAGCCTCGCCCAGTCGGCCCTGCCCGCGGCGGCCGGCACCCGGGAGATCCTGTACGAAGCGCGCATCCACGGCGACCTCGGCTGGGTGCAGGTGTGCATGGGGGCGAGCGAGGACGGCATCGCCCACCTGCACCGCTCGCTCGACGCCTACCGGCGGGCGGGTGAGGCGACGATGGAGGCGGGGTTGCTCGACAACCTCGGCGTCGCCTACCGCACGGCGGGGCAGCCCGAGCGCGCGGCCGAGCACCACACGCTGGCGTTGCGGCTCAACCGCGAGCTCGGCGACCGCTGGGGGGAGGCGGTCAATCTCACCCATCTCGGGCTGGTCCACCAGGCCGCCGGCCGCTACGACGAGGCCGTCGAGCTGCACACCCGGTCGATCGAGTTGCTCGGAGAGCTTGGCATGCCGAGCGATCGGCTGCGCGCCTTCATTCACCGCGCCGAGGCGTACCGGCGGGCGGGCCGGTTCGAGGAGGCCGTGGAGCACTACCGGCAGGCCATGGCGGCCCACAGGAAGCTGGGCGGCTCCGGCGACTTCGGGGCGGCCGAGATCTCCTGGGGGCTCGGTCTGGTCCTCTACGAGCTCGGCCGCGTCGATGAGGCGCGGCAGGCCTGGCGGCGGTCGATCACCCTGCTGGGCAAGCTGGGTCTCATCACCCACGCAGAACGGCTCACCGCGGAGCAGGAGGAGCCACCTCCGACGCCGCGGGTGATCGTGCGGCAACGCTGACTCCTGGCGTGCTCTTCGCTGCGCGACGCCCCCTTTAGTTGACACGACATATATGTCGTGTAATTTATTGGCATGTCGAACGAACCGACCCTGGTCTTCATCCCCTGCTTCTCCGGCGCCCCGTGGGATCTGACGCAGCTCACCCCACTGGCCCATCGTCCGCAGCGCACCTTCAGGCTCCCCGAAGGTGTGGCCGACATGGAGGTCTACGCCGACGCCGCCGCGGCCCACGTCGCGGACCTGGACAACTACGTGCTGGTCGGAGACTCCTTCGGAGCGAACATCGCACTGGCGCTGGCCGTCCGCCAACCGGCCGGGCTGCGCGCCCTGGTGATGTCGGGCGGCTTCGCGGCCAACCCCGTCTCCTCCCCGGTCTGGAAGGGCGCCATGCGGATCATGGGCAGGATGCGCGGCGGCCTCTACCGGCAGCTGGCGCTGCGCGCGCACGCCCACCGGCTGGCCTCACCCCACGACCGTGCGGGCCAGATTCCCTGGAGCGAGGCCGACAGCCGCCGGTTGTTCCTGGGCAACACCCCGTCCACGTCTTTCGGAGCCCGCGTCGGCGCGGCGCTCACCGCCGACTACGTCGACCGTCTCGACAGGATAGAGGTTCCGACCCTGGTCATCACGCCGTCGCATGACAAGCTGATCGGCGAGCAGGCGGCGGAGATCCTGCGCACCGGAATCGCGGGCTCCCGCGAGATCGTGCTGGACCGGACCGGCCACATGTTCCGCTTCACGCATCCCGAAACCTACGCCCGCGCCGTCGAGACGTTCCTGACCGAAACGGCCGGCGACCGCGAGATGACCCATGCGGCCCGCTGAGGAGCTCAGATACCTGATCCTGGCCGCGCAGCGGGAGGGCAACCGGCTGCTCGGCCAGGCCCTGCGGCCGCTCGGCATCACCCCCTCCCAAGCCGAGGTGATCCGCGTCCTGCGGGAGCATGGCCCTCTGACGCTCAACGGCCTCGGTGAACTCCTGGTCTGCGAGAGCGGCAACAGCCCGAGCAGGCTCGTGGACCGCCTGGTCGCTCTCGGCCTGGTCAGGCGTGACGTGGCGGCCCACGACCGCCGCCACATCGACGTGTCGCTCACCGAAGCAGGAAACGATCTGGTCCGGCAGATCACCGAGATCGAGGAAAGGCTCTATCAGTCGATCGATGCCGCAGCCGAGGGCCGCGATCTCGGGCAGGTCCTCGGCTTTCTCCGGGCGTTCGCCGGCGGCCTGCCCGCCGGCCAGGCCGTGGCCCGCCGTACCCACCGCCGACACGCACCCTGATCACTCGGGCTGCGCGGCCAGGATCGCGTCCCCGTGGTGCTCGGCCCATGCCTGATGTGGATCTCCAGAGACGGTGATCACCTGGTGTTCGGTGTCGAGCAACACCGTGTCAAAATCCGCAATCTGCGGCGCGACCCGCGCATCACGGTGCTGATCGAAGACGACCGCGATTCGGCGGCCGGCCTGCGGCAGCACCTGATCGTCCGCGGCACCGTGACCTTTGAAGGCCCGGACGTCCCGGAGCGGTTCGCGGCCTTCATGGACCGGCAGTCCCAGCGCTACCTCGGCACCGGCTATCCCTTCGCGAACCGCGAGTCCAGGACGGCCCTCATCGGCCGGATCCAGGTGGAACACGTGTCAGGCGTCGGACCCTGGGCGCACTGACCTCGTCGGCGACGGGCCACCGCACACGTGGACGAACGATCTCTCCACGCCGACCCCCCGGCGCCCAGGAGCCGCGCGCGGCGGTCCTGGCCGCCTGCGCCGTCAGCCGGGGACGGCCTGTCCCTGGCTGACTTGTGCCTGGTCCAGGCGCGTGGCAACCCGCACCGTTGACGGCATGACAACGACACAGCAGCCGCACATGTCAGGCCCATCGGGCAAGGCCAGGACGATCATCATCACAGGGGGAAGCGCCGGCATCGGGTACGGTTGCGCCGCCGCGATCCTCAGCTCACGCGACGGACCGTGGCACGTCGTCGTGGCCTCACGGGACGCGGGCCGTGCGCAGGCGGCCGTCGATCGGCTGGCCGGCGCCGCGCGGACGGGCCACAGGATCGAGGCGGTGCCACTGGACCTCGGGTCCCTCGCGTCGGTCCGCACGTTCGCGGCCGAGCTGACCGACCGGCTGGCCTCGGGCGGGCTCCCCCCGCTGCACGGCGTGGTGTGCAACGCGGGAGTGCAGGCCGGGACCACCATGACCGTGACCGCCGACGGCTTCGAGTCCACCTTCGGGGTCAACCACCTCGGCCACTTCGTGCTGGTCAACGAACTGCTGCCGGTTCTGCGGCCATCCTCGCGCGTGGTCGTGGTGGCCAGCGACACCCATGACCCGGCGATGAAGACGCCCGTGCCCGATCCCGCCTGGAACAACGCGTACGCGCTGGCCCGCGGCGAGCTCGGACCCGCCGCCGCGTCCGACAAGCCCTTCGCGTCCGGTCAACGCCGCTACAGCACGTCGAAGCTGGCCAACATCTATTTCACCTACGCCTTGGCCCGCCGCCTGCCCGCCGGTGTCACCGCCAACGCCTACAACCCCGGCCTCGTCCTGGGAACGGACCTGCAGCGCGACGCCGCCGCCCCGGTCCGTTTCGTCTCCAAGCAGGTCCTGCCCCGCCTGCGCCCGCTGGTGCGCCGGATCGTGTCACCCAACGTCCGCACCGTGCAGGAGTCGGGCGAAGCGCTGGCCTGGCTCGTGACCGCTCCCGAACTGGCCGGCACCACGGGCAGGTATTTCGACGGACGCCAGGCCATCCGTTCGTCGCACGAGTCCTACGACACCGCACGCGCCGAGGCGCTGTGGAACGACAGCGTGGCACTGACCGCCCGGGCCGGGTCCGCGACATCCCAGAGGAGTACCACATGAGTGACCTGGCCGTACCGAGCTATTCGATCGCTGAGCGTGACCGCCGGTGGGATCTGGCGCGCGCGTTCATGGAGAACGAGGGTCTCGACGCGCTGCTCGTCTTCGGTGAGCACGAGGACGCCGGCCCGGCGCAGGTGGCGTACGACACGTGGTTCACCAACGGCCGGCCAGGGACGACGGTGATCTTCCCGCGAACCGGCGAACCGCTATCGCTGCTTCCCGGCCCGATGTTCATCGCGGACCACCTGGAGTCGTCCCACCGGGGCGGCGCCATGTGGATCCCGCCCAAGAACCTGCGCGGTTCTCGCCACTCCGCCGCGATCGCCGCGACGCTCGACGAGCTCGGGCTGGCGAAGGCCACGATCGGCGTCGTCGGCCTCGGGGCCCATCTGCCGTGGCACCCCGAGGGCATCATGCCCTTCCACCTCTGGAACAAGGTCCTGGCGCGGTTCCCCGAGGCCAAGTTCACACCGGTCGACACAGCCCTGGCCCGGCTCGTCAGCCGGCTGAGCCCGGAGGAGATCGACGTCGTACGCCACTCGGCGGGCATCGGCGACGCCATGGTCCACGCCATGGTCGAGACCGCCGCTCCCGGCGTCCCGGAGAGCGAGGTGTACGCGGCGGGCATGGCCGAGGGATACCGGCGAGGAACGCTTCCCGCAGCCATGCACTTCTGGTCAGGTCCTGATCCGGTCGCCTCAAGCTTGCCGGAGTGGGGCTACCGCCCCACGGCGCCGCGCGTCCTGCGGGAAGGCGACGTCATCTACGCGGAGGTGTTCGCCAACTTCGGCGGACGCCACACACAACACCAGGTCACGATCGCCATCGGCGAGGTGCACGAGGACTTCCATCGCGCCGGCGACGTCGCTCGCGCCGCCTACGACGCGGGCCTCGAAGCGCTGCGCCCGGGCCGGACGTTCGGCGAACTCGTCGACGCGATGCACAAGCCGATCCTGGCGGCCGACGGTTCGGTGTTCAGCATCGCGGTGCATTCGCTCAACCCCGGCCTCGCGCTGGGCGGCCTCCGCACCGACATCGGCGGGCTCCCGGGCGCCGAGGACTACCCGCCCGTGCCGGACGGTCACGCCTTCTTCGCCGACATGGAGCTCGACCCCGGGATGACCTTCGTCCTGGAGCCCAACTACGCCTTCGGGCGTCACATGGTCCACATCGGCGGCACGATGATCGTCGGGGAGGACCTGCCGATCGAGCTCAACCCGTACACGGCGCAGATCCTCCGGGCGACAGGGCCGGCTCCCCGGACGCGCCGGTAACCCCGGCAGGCCCGCCACGTACGAACGTGGCAGGGCCTGTCCGCGCGTCCGTCGCGACGGGTTCAGCCGCAGTGCACGTTGTTGAGCTTGCGCGAATTCCAGGCCGGTACCACGGCCTCAACGTCAATGCACTGGTTGGGCGCGGAGACGTACACCGGGCCGGCGTAGTACGTGAACTCGCCTGCGTCCGCGTCTTCCCCGCTGCCGTCGCCTCGCGAGATGATGACGCCCTTCCAGCTCTTGGTGTTGGCGTAGCGGCCGTAGCCGTAGGTCAGGGCACAGTTCTTGCCCGTGCTGGAGCTGTAGTACACCTCCAGCGTGCCCGTGCGGCTCCCGTCCACTTTGTCGTGGACGGCGTAGACGCCGACCCGGGTGTAGCTGCTGCCGCAGGGCCCGGCCGCGGCGGCCGGGGCGGCGCCCGCCACCATCGTCGTGGAGGCGGCGATGGCCGCGCCGGTCAGGAGGGTCGCCAGCTTGCGTGTGCGCACGAATATCCCTTCATCGATCAATGTTCACGACATGTGACCATGAATGCCACTGACACGCCAACATGGCGGCGGGCTGCTCACCCATCCCCGGAAGGAGCTGGCCCGCCGTGAGGCGACCGGCCTCGGACACCGGTACGTAGGCACCGAGCATCTCCTGCTCGGTCTCCTCCACGACGATGGATCACAGGCCCTGGGCGTCGGCCTGCGACAGACCCGCGACCAGGTCATCAAGGTGCTCCACGGCGACCTCTGAGCTCGATCGCGCGCCGGAGGGCGTACCACCGCTCACCAGCTCCACATCCCCACCCTGACCCGCACCCCCGGGGAGGCGTGAAGGACGGGCCGCTCTCCAGGCGCGGGCAGCCCGGCGGCCTGCACCAGGTCCTGATCCAGGCCGTGCAGGGAGGCGTGGTGCAGCGGCCACGGCGGGTGTTCCACCCGCGCCGCCGCCAACCGGCCGCCCACGAGGCTGAACAACCGATAGCGGGCGGTCAGGAAGTACGCGAGCTCGTCGCGTTCGCGCTCCGCCAGAGGCAGACCGGTCTCCGCCTCCACGTCACACCGCGCGCCACCAGGTCCGGGACATCGCCGGCGGCACCGGTACCGCGTGTGTCCGTTCCTGGCGTCCACGGACATGTCAGACCAGAAGTAGGGCAGCCAGTAGCCGACGCGTCCGCCGAGCGCGGCGGGCAGGCGTCCGGCGTCCAGGGACAGAAACCAGACGCCGGTACGTCCCCGAGCGTCGCGCACATATGTCCGCAGGTTCGTCTCCGGGAACGTGGACAACCACGGCAGCGCGGGAACACCCGGCACCCGGACCCCTCGCATGAGGAACGGCGTGAGCCCCACCCAGGCCGCCCTGTCGAACGTCTCGACCGTGAGCTGCGCCGGCAGCAGCGCCTGCACCTGCTCCGGCCGGTAGCGCCAGTGGATGAACGTCATCCGCGACCAGCTGTGGTACATCACGGGCAGGCTGACGTGGGGTGACGGTGGAGCACGCATCTCGCCCCCCTGCCCTCCGGCCGCACCGGCAATCCGTTCGCCGCGGTTGCGGGCAGTGATCGCCTCGGCCACGCGGCCGGCCTCGAGTTCCCTGCGGGCGCGCAGCAGGTCCTCGTAGTCGGCTTCGGAGATGAGGACGGCGCGCTCTGTCGTGGACCGGCTGATGGTGGTGGGCCTGCGACCGTGGACGGCTCGCGCACCAGCGTGTCACCCTGATCTCCGAGGTGAAGCTCCAGGAAGAGTTCGACGTTGCCCGCGTCACCGTACGCAAGGCGATGGTCACTTGCCGGTGGTGAGGACCATGCGGTAGCGGGCGTCGCCGGACATCATGCGGTCGTAGGCCACCGCGACGTCGTCCAGAGGGCGGGTCTCTATCAAGGGCCGGACGCCGGTCAGCGCGGCGAAGCGCAGGGTCTCCTCGACATCGCGTGCGGTGCCGGACGGGTGGCCGTGCACGGTCCTGCTGGACGAGATGAGCTGGAACGGGCTGACCTGGATGGGCTCGGGCGTGGCGCCCAGCACGATGAGCTCGCCGTTGTTGCCCAGCCCGTCGATGGCGGCGCTCATGGCGTCGGAGCTGGCCGCGGTGGCGAGCACGACCTTCGCGCCGCCCAGGGCCTGCAACTGGCCGGCCACGTCACCGGCGTTGCTGTCGATGCAGTGGTGGGCGCCGAAGTGCTTGGCCGCTTCTGCCTTGTCGGAGCCCCGCGCCACGGCCACGGTCTCGAACCCGAGCTTGTTGGCGAACTGCACGCCCAGGTGGCCGAGCCCGCCCAGGCCGAGCACGGCGACGAGGTCGCCAGGCCCTGCCGCGCTGTGCCGCAGCGAGTTGAACGTGGTCACACCGGCGCAGCCCATGGGCGCGGCCTCCGCGGCGCTGAGCTCGTCGGGAACGCGGGCCAGCGCGGACACGGGAACGACCACCGCCTCGGCGTAGCCGCCCGGGTAGGCCCAGCCGGGAACCTGCATGCGTGCGCAGTGGATGAAGTCGCCTTGGCGGCAGGCCAGGCAGGTTCCGCAGTTGCCACCGAACCAGCCGACCGCCACCCGCTCGCCGATGTCCCAGCCTTCGACGCCGTCACCGGCCGCTTCGACACGTCCGGCGATCTCGTGCCCGGTCACCAGCGGGAACGGCACGTCGGGGAAGGCCGCGTTGACGAACGCCGCGTCGGAGCGGCAGACGCCGCAGGCCTCGACCGTGAGCCGGACGTGGCCCGGCTGCGGCTCGGGCAGCTCGCGCTCGACCATGCTGAACCGGCCGCCGGGTTCGGTGACCTGGGCGGCTCGTACGGTCAGCGGCTTGGCGAACGTTTCCGTGGACATGATGAACCCCTTCGGAAGGAGGCAGAGCATTTGCGGAACCGGTCCTGCCGGGCCCATACCCAGCACACCACGCCGCAGCCCTCGGCAACCGCTCTGAACAGGCCGTGAGCGGGCAGGTACCGGCAGGGCAGGTACTGACAGGGCCACCCAGCCGCGGGTGTGCCCGTCGCGGCGGGATGACAATGACGTTATGGACAGAAGGGGCGAGCTCGCCGATTTCCTGCGCTCCCGACGCGCCCGGGTCACTCCCGAGCGGGCCGGACTCCCGGAGGACGGCCGTGCCAGGCGCGTGCCTGGGCTGCGCCGCGACGAGGTCGCCCGCCTCGCCGGCATGAGCACCGAGTATTACACCCGTCTCGAACAGGGCCGCGCGGGCACTCCGTCCCCTGAGGTCGTCGAGGCCCTCGCACGCGCCCTCCAGCTCGACCCCGCCGAACGCGAGCACCTCATCGACCTGCTGGCGCGGCCCGCATTCGCGCGCCGTGCCCCGACCGCCCCGCAGCGGGTCCGCCCGGGCCTCCACCTCATGCTCCAGACGCTGGAGCACGTCCCCGCCTTCGTCGTCGGCCGGCGCACCGACATCCTGGCCGCCAACCGCCTGGCGCGCGAGGTGCTGACCGACTTCGACGCCCTGCCCGTCCCGCTGCGTAACCTCGCCCGCTACTACCTGCTGGACCCTGTCGCCCGCGACCGCGTCGGAGACTGGGCGCAGATCGCCGCCGAGACGGTCGCCATGCTCCGCTTCGAGGCGGGCCGCTATCCGGACGACCGGCGGCTGGCCGATCTCGTCGGCGAGCTCACCCTGCGCTGCCCCGAGTTCACCACCTGGTGGAACGACCACCGTGTCCTGCGCCGCACCCACGGCACCAAGCGCTACTTCCACCCCGCGGTCGGGGAGCTCCACTTCTCCTACGAGACCCTCCAGCCTCCTGGCGATCCCGACCAGACGTTGTGCGTCTACAACCTCGAGCCCGGCTCTCCTACCGCCGACGCGATGCGGCTGCTGAGCAGCTTGGCCGCCCCGGCCCCTCAGACCTCCGCACCGTCCGCGGACACACGGTGACACTGGGCACGCCTCATGGATATCAACGATACGAACTGTTGATTCCGGGTCGCAGGCGTCAGGTCGCGCTCCCCTGGTTCGTGCGACGATCACGCCCGGGTGCACGGCGTGGCCGTGGATCCCGTCCTCGGCTACGCCGCGGTCCAGCTCCACGGCGAACAACACGTTGGACTGGGCGTAGGCGAGGTGGCTGTCGTAACCGGTGGTGACGCCCGGCCGCGTTCATGGTGCCTGCGCAGGCAGGCATGTCGGTTGGTGCCCACGACGCCCTGCCGCTACTGTGCTGCTCATGGCGACCCTGCGAGAGCTTGAAGACCAGGCGTGGCGGGGGTTCCTGCTCACCCACGATCGGATCTGGCGGGAGATCGAGGCCGGGCTCGCTCCGCTGAACGTGAGCATGGCCGAATACAGCGTGTTGTCACTGCTGGGCGAGGCCGGCCGCAACGGCATGCGGATGTCGGATCTCGCGCAGCGGCGCCTGATGTCCACCGGCGGGTTCACCCGGCTCGCCGACCGGCTCGAGCGCCGCGGGCTGATCGAACGGCGACGGTCGGCCGACGACGGCCGCGGCTTCGAGGTGGTGCTGACCAAGGACGGCAGGGCGCTGCTGCGCAAGGCATGGCGCCGGCAGCACAGCGACCTGCGCAGGCTCTTCTTCGACCGGCTCGACGACGAGCACCTGCGCAACCTCGCCGAGGTCTGGGCGCGGCTCGACCCGGACAACGAGGACGAGGCGAACGAGCGCTCCCCGTAGCCCCCTCCGCCTCCCCCCTTCCCCGAACGGAGCGGCCGGCCACCGATGAGTTCGGCGCGCGGGCCCGGTCTACCCCCTTGAGCACGGAAAACCACGCAAGGGATCGGTGAGGAACCATGAGAACGAACGCGCTACCACCAGTCGTCGACGCCGACACCTGGCAACGGCAGCTCGACGCGCTGCGTGCCCGGGAGAAGGCCGCGACCAGAGAACTCGACGCCATCGCCGCCCAGCGCCGCCGCCTGCCCATGGTGGAGATGCCGGACTACACCCTCGAGGGCGAGGACGGACCGATCCGGCTGGCGGACGTTTTCGACGGCAGAAGGCAACTGATCGTCTACAACCACATGTGGTTCCCGGGCGAGGAATGGCAGTGCTCGGGCTGCACGGGCTTCACCTCGCAGTTCACCCGGACGGAGTTCCTGGACAACTACGATGCCCGGTTCGTCATCGTCACCCAGGGCCCCATCGACGAGGCACTCGCCTACAAGCGCCGGGTCGGAAACACGATGGCCTGGTATTCCACCGCGAACAGCCCGTTCGGCGCCGACGTCGGCGCACCGCCCGGCGGAGGCTTCGCCGTCAACGTGTTCCTGCGCGACGGCGACACCGTCTACCGCACCTGGCACACCAACGGCCGGGGCACCGAGCAGCTCAGCCACACGTTCGCGCTGATCGACCTGCTGCCGTACGGGCGGCAGGAGGAGTGGCAGGACTCGCCCGACGGCTGGCCGCAGTCGCCCGCCTACAGCCGGTGGGCCAGCTCCCAGGACATCGCCGCGCTCTACGGCCCGGACACCGCCTGAACGCTCCGCGCCGCGGCGGACCTGCGCGATCCACGGGGTGCCGCCCGGCTCAGTACAGTGTCGGGATGGCTGGTGAGCAGGTGAGTGCCCGGGTGGACAGCTGGATCTGGTCGGTGCGGCTGACCAGGACACGCTCGATCGCGTCCGACGCCTGCCGGGGCGGTCACGTCCGGGTCAACGGAGTGCGGGTCAAGCCCGCGCACGCCGTCCGCGCCGGTGACGAGATCCGGCTGCGGCACGAGGGGCGCGAACGCATCGTGGTCGTCTCCCGGATCATCACCAAGCGCGTCGGGGCCGCCGTGGCCGCCGAATGCTACGTCGACAAGAGCCCTCCGCCGCCTCCCCGCGAGGAGACCGTGACGGTGGCCGTCCGGGCTCGCGGCGCGGGTCGTCCCACCAAACGCGAGCGCCGCGACATCGAGAAGCTGCTCGGCCGCCAGACGCCGGAGGGGCGGGGCCGCCGGGACTGACCGGCCGCTGTCGTTGGGCTGCGCGTACCGTCAGCGGGCGGGGGTACGGGGGCGGTTCCACCAGAGGGAGAGCGACAGGGCCGCGGTGATGAGGACGGCGCCGCCGGCGGCGAAGGCGGCGGCGGTGTCGACCCGCTGGTCGATGACGGTGAAGCTGCCGGGCAGGGACTCGAGGGCGCTGTGGAGCTCGTCGGCGTTCTCGGCGCGGTGGTAGGAGCCGCCGGTGGTCTGGGCGATCTGCTTGAGCGCGGGCTCGTCGATCATGCGGACGTTGCGGCCTCTGTCGAATCCGCCGCGTCCGCTGAAGCCGCCCCAGCTGCCCCAGCCACGGCCGTCGAACTGCGAGTTCTCGCAGACCATCGGGGCCGGCTTGGTGCTGCCGAAGCCGATGGGGAAGACGCGGACGCGGCGCAGCGCCGCCTCCTGGGCGGCGGTCTGCGGGTCGACGCCCTGGGTGTTGGCGCCGTCGGTGAGTACGACGATCGCGGCGCCGGCGTAGCCCGGCCCTCCGCCGGGCGGGTTCGCCCCGGTGGGCGCGACCGACGGGTCGACCTCCGCGATCGCATCGATCGAGGTCAGCATGGCCTGCCCGATCGCGGTGCCGCGGTCCACGGTGAGGTCGTCCAGCGCCTCGATCAGCGATTCCGTGTCGTCGGTGGGAGGCACGAGCAGGCCCGCGCTGCCCGCGAAGGTCACCAGGCCGATGCGCGGCCCGCCCCGCTGCGACTCGATGAACTCCGCGGCGGCCTTCTTCGCGGCTGTGATGCGGTTGGGGTCGACGTCCGTGGAGCACATGGAGCCGGAGGTGTCGAGCGCGAGCAGGATCGTCGCCGACGTCTGCGGCACCGGCACCGACGCCTGCGGGCGCGCGGCACCGACCGCGAGCAACGCGAGCCCGGCGATGAACAGCGCCGCGGGGATCTTCCGCGTCCAGCGGGTGCGGCCGGGCAGGGCGCTGTGTACGAGCGCGATCGAGGTGACACGCACGGCGGCCCGCCGCCGGCGCCGCCGCGCCCACCAGCGGATGCCGAAGATCAGCGGGATGATCAGTACGGACAGCAGCGCCCACGGCCATGAGAACACCATTCAGATCACCCGTCCAGACCGGAGCACCGTGAGCGCCGCTCCCGCGGTGATCAGCACGAGGGCGAGCCCGATCAGCCCGCCGGCGAGAGGCAGCGGCTCGTCGGAGGCGGTGAGCCGCAGATCGATCGTGTCGGCGATCCCGTCGAGCCGCGCGGTGTCGGAGGCGGGATGGTAGGCGCCGCCGGTGGTCTGCGCGATCACGGTGAGGGGTTCCTCCTCCAGCGAGGTCTGCAGGTGGTAGCCGTCGACCTTCACCGTCGCCCCGGCCGTGGTCCCGACCCCGACGGTGTGGATGTGCACGCCCGCCCGCTGGGCCACTTCGGCGGCCCGTTCGACCTCGCCGCCCTGGTTCTGGCCGTCGGAGAACATCACGACCGTCGCCGACGGCCAGTAGCCGATGTCGGGAGCTTCGCCGTCGCGGCCGACCGCAACCTGCTTGCCGGTGATCGCCGACAGCGCGCCCGTGATGGCGGTGTCCAGCGAGGTGCCGCCCGTGAGTCTCAGACGGTCGATGGCCTTGAGCGCGACGGAGTGGTCGGCGTCGGGGCGTGCGGTGGTGAGCGCGCCCCGTTCGAACGCGACGACTCCGATGTCGACGCTGTCGGGCTGCGCCGCCACGAAGGCGCGGGCCGCCCGCTGCGCGGCCGCCAGCCGGTTGGGCGCGACGTCGCCGGCGCCCATGCTGTTGGAGACGTCGATGGCGAGGATGACGGTGCCCGCGGTCCGCGGCACCGGCACCATGGCCGCCGGTCCGGCGGTGGCGATCGCGAGCACGCCGACGCCGGCGATCGTCAACCCGGCTCCGAGGTACGCCCGCCGGCCGCCCGTCACGGCTGCCCCGGCCGCGGCGAGCATCGCCGTCCGCCGGCGCGCCGAGACGACGGCTGCCCAGGCGAGCGCCGCCGTCACGAGTAGTCCGGCGGCCAGCAGCAGCGGGGAGGACAGGGTCATGAAGCCTCCTTCGCCGGCCTCATGACCAGGGTGCCGTGTCCATGGACGGCCTCGACGACCTGCGTCATGCCGACCGGTCCCGGGTTCGGGCGACGACCTCGACGAGCGCCTCGGCCAGATCGCGGTCGGTGTCGACGCGGTGCACGGGCACCCCGGCCCGGCGCATGCCCGCCGCGAGCCGGGCGTCGCGGTCGTCGACGGCCTCGCGGAACCGTACGCGCAGCAGCGGGTCGGCGGAGTCGACGACGAGCTGCTCGCCCGTCTCGGCGTCCTCGACCACGATCAGCCCGGCCTCGGGCAGCACGTCGTCGGCGGTGTCCACGATCCGCAGGGCGACCACCTCGTGCCGCCGGGCCAGGCGCTGGAGCGAGCGTTCCCAGTCGCCGTCGCCGATGAAGTCCGACAGCACGACGATGAGGGCGCGGCGGCGGGCGAGCCGTCCGGCCGCGTCGAGCATCTCGGCCAGGTCGGTGGTGCTGCCGCCCCGTGTCCCGGCGGTGCGGTCCAGCTCGGCGCCGATCCGCAGCGCGTGCCGCCGGGAGGTGCCCGGCGGCACCACGCGCAACATCCCGGTGTCGAACAGCAGGGCGCCGACGCGGTTGCCGCCCCGGCCGAACAGCCGGGTCAGGACGAGCGCGAGCTCGGCGAGCACGTCGTGCTTGCCGCGTCCCGGCCGGCCCGCCGCCATCGACGCCGACCGGTCGAGCACGAGCCACACCGTCAGTTCGCGGTCCTCGGTGAACACGCGCACGTGCGGCTCGTCCAGCCGCGCGGTCACGTTCCAGTCGATGTGCCGGGCGTCGTCGCCGTCGGCGTAGGCGCGCAACCCGGTGAAGTCGATCCCGGAGCCGCGGTACGTGGTGCGGTGGGCGCCCTGGAGCCGGCCGTCGAGTCTGCGGACGACCTTCCACTCCAGACGGAGCAGGAGCCTGTCGGGGGCGGTGGCCATGGCTCAGCGGTTCTGCAGGACGACGTCGGGGGCCCGGGCCGCGCCGAGCACCCTAGTGATGATCGTGTCGGCGTCGACGTCGTCCGCGAGGGCCTCGTACGACAGGACGAGGCGGTGGCGCAGCACGTCGAGCGCGAGCTCGGCCAGGTCGTGCGGCAGGACGTAGTCGCGGCCGCGCAGGAACGCCAGCGCCCGGGCGCCCGTGACGAGCGCGATGGACGCCCGCGGGCTCGCCCCGTAGGTGACGTACCGTTCCAGCTCGCCGAGCCCGGCGGTCGCGGGGGAACGGGTCACCGAGACCAGCCGGACCGCGTAGTCGACGATCGACGGATCGACGTACACCTCCTGGGCGCGGGCCCGCATCGCGACCAGGTCATCGGCCGTCACCATCGCCTGCGGCGGCTCCGGCGGGCGCAGCGCCCGGTCGACGATCGCCTGTTCTTCCGCCTGCGTCGGATAGTCGACGATCACCTTCATCATGAACCGGTCGACCTGCGCTTCGGGCAGCGGGTACGTGCCCTCCGACTCGATCGGGTTCTCCGTCGCCATGACGAGGAACGGCTCGGGCACCCGGAACGTCTCGCGGCCGATCGTCACCTGGTGCTCCTGCATCACCTCCAGCAGGGCGCTCTGCACCTTGGCGGGGGCGCGGTTGATCTCGTCGGCCAGCAGCAGGTTCGTGAACACCGGGCCGAGCTCGGTCTTGAACTCCCCTGAGTGCTGGTGGTAGACCCGCGTGCCCACGAGGTCGGCGGGCACCAGGTCGGGAGTGAACTGGACGCGCTGGAAACTCCCGGCGATCGCGGCGGCCAGCGACCGCACCGCGAGCGTCTTGGCCAGGCCCGGCACGCCCTCGACGAGCAGGTGACCGTCGGCGATCAGCGCCACGGCCATGCGCTCCAGCAGGACGTCCTGCCCGACGATCGTACGTTTGACCTCGAACAGCACGTGTTCGAGCGGATGGGCCGACTCGGGGGACTTGGTCGAGGTCATGGGCTTCCTTCTCATGAGGCTTCGATCAGATCTCGGGCCCGTCGCCCGGCGGGCCGTCGCCTTCTGTGCCGCCCAGGGCCACGCCGATCGGCACCGCGAACGCGATGCCGGCGAACGCCTCGTCGCCTCCCGGGTCGGCGATCGAGACGACGATCCCGATGACCAGGCCGCGAGTGTCCAGGAGCGGACCGCCGGAGCTGCCCGGGTTGACGGAGGCGTCGAACTGGATGAGCCCGCTCAGGTCGCCCTCTTCCGTGCTCCGGTCGGCGCTCCTGTTCAGGCCCGACACGACGCCGGTGGAGACGCTGTAGGTCAGGCCCAGCGGGTTGCCGATCGCCACGACGGGCGCGCCCACGGCCACGGCGCCGCCGAGCGTCGCCGGGACGACGATCTCCGGCAGCTTCGCGGGCTTGAGGGTCGCGACGTCGAGTTCGGGGTTCGACGACGCGACCACGGCCTTAGCCTTGGTGCCGTCGGCGAACGTCAGGTTGACGTCCTTCGTGCCCTTGACGACGTGGTGCGCGGTCAGAATCGTCCCGTCGTCGGCCGCGATCACGCCGGTGCCGAGCGACTTCCCGGCCTGGATGACCACCACCGAGGGCCCGACTCTCTTGAAGACGTCCGGCACCGTGAGCGTCGCGCTGGGTGTCGGCGTCGCGCTCGCCCTGGGCGCGGCTCCTTCGCCGTTCCCGCCGGAGGTCCCCAGCCAGTACGCCAGCAACGCCACGACGACGAGTACGCCGCCCCCGATGACCATCCGCCGGGCCTTTCCGGCCACGGCTCTTCGAGCTTGCTGAGCCTCGGCCGCACCGGCCTCCTGCGGCACGCGCTCCATCGCCCCATAGTCATAAATTTCAGTCGAAAGTGCTACAAAGTCCGCCTGAGAACTCCATGAGAACCGGTCCCCGCACCGCCCGCACGCCGCCGGCTTCAGCATCCCCTTCGCGGGCGGACCTGCGCGAACGTGGCCAGGACGGCGACGGCGCAGGCCGTCACGGTGAGGGCACCGTACCCGCCCGCGGACATGATCATGGTGGACAGGAGGCCGGCAGCCGCCGCGACGGTCCAGACGGCGGCGTCGACAGCGCCCTCGACGTGCAACCGTTCGGAATCGGGCAGGTCCCGGGCGAGCCGGCCGCTGCCGGCGACGAAACACAGATTCCAGGCGTAGCCCAGCAGGAACAGGGCCACGAGCCGTACCGGAGCGAAGGCGGCCATGCCCGCGGAGACGACCAGCATGAGCAGGCCGCCGAGCATCACCGGCCGGGCTCCGAAGCGGTCGAACAAGCGGCCCGTCACCGGGGACAGCGCGAACATGCCCAGTGTGTGCGCGGACAGCGTGGCCCCGACCGCCCCGAGCCCGTCACCGTGCATGTGCATCTCCAGCGGTGCGGCCGTCATCACCGCGACCATCACGACCTGCGCCGACACCATGACGACCAGCGCGGACCGCGCGGCCGGCGTACGGGAGAGCGCCCGTAAGGACATACGCGGCGCGATGGCCTCCCTCGTCCGTGAGGGCGCCGCGACGGAAGCGAGCGCGGCCGCGGCGCAGGCGAGCGACGCCAGCAGGAAGGGCCCCGCCAGCGACGTGAACCCCATCCCGGTGGCGGTGTCACCGGACGCGTCGAGCAGCAGCGGGCCACCGACGGCTCCGATGGCGGCCGACCACACCACGATCCCGATCGCGAACCCCCGCCGCCGCGCCGGATGCAACTCCGCGGCGGCGTAACGTGACAACTGCGCCCCGGCGTTGCCGAGCCCGAGCAGCACCATTCCGGCGGTCAGGCCGATCATGTCGCCCGCCACGACCCCGGCGACCGCCAGGCAGGCTCCCACCGCCGCCGCGACATAGCCGGTCATCAGGGCCGCGCGCCGGCCCGCGCGGTTCGTCAGCCGGGTCAGCACGAGCGCGCCCCCACCGGTCCCGATGATGCCCGCCGTGACCGGCACGCCGGCCCAGCCCGCTCCGAGCCAGTCTCCCGCGACCAGCGTGCCCGCCGCGCTCGCGACCGCCATCGCCGCGTTCATCAGGGCGACCCCCGAACACAGTGCCGCCATCGGCCGCCGCTCGCGGGTCACGCCGCCCGCCCGGACCTCAACAACCATGGCCTTCACGATAGGAACGCCGAATCCGCCGTTGAATGGGCAAATACCGGAGTTCGATGCCATAGACCGCTGGTTCGCAAGGAATCAGTCGTGCGAGGCTTTGCACATGGACAGATCGCTGGACCGGACGGACTGGCGCATCATCGGCGAACTCCAGCGCGACGGACGGCTCTCCTTCAACAAACTCGCCCGGCGCGTCAACCTCTCCGCACCCGCCGTGGCGGAACGGGTACGACGGCTCGAAGAGTCGGGCGTGATCACGGGCTACCAGGCGCGCATCGACCCGGCCAGCGCCGGGCAGCCGCTGACGGCCTTCGTCCAGATGCGCTGTGCGCACGGCCGCTGCCTGCTCAAGACCACGGCCGCCGAGGACCTGCCCGAGGTCACCGAGGTGCACAAGCTGAGCGGTAGCTGGTGCACGATGCTCAAGGTGCGGGTCGCCTCGATGCCGCACCTGGAAGGGCTGCTCGAACGGCTCGGCGAGCACGGCGAGATGAACTCCCACGTCGTGCTCTCGACACCGTACGAGGGCCGTGCCGTCGAACCTGCGCCCCCGCGGAGCCGTCGGGTGACCGCCTCGGAAGGCTGGACGCGCCGCCACCCGGGCGCTCGCGCGTGACGCCGCTTGGGGTGTGCGAACCTTCAGGAAGGAGACGTGTGACAGTGGAACGAGTACTCGTGATCGGCCTCGATCCCGCCAAGATCGAGGGCTATGACCCGGAGCCGGTCCAGGAGGCGATAGCACGCGGTCGCGCCCGTTTCGACGATCACGGCATCGAGGCCGACTATTGCCTGGTGGCGCTCGACGACGACCCCGAAGCAACGATCGTGGAGGCGCTGACCCGCGACGACTACGCCTGTGTGGTGATCGGGGGCGGCATCCGCAAACACGAACCGCTGCTCGGATTTTTCGAGAAGGTGGTCAACCTGGTCAGGCGGCACGCGCCCGGCGCGGCCATCGCCTTCAACGACAACCCCGACGACTGCGCCGACGCGGCTCTGCGCTGGCTGCGCTAGCGCGCGCGTCACATGGTCTCCAGGGCGACCATCATGAGGAGCACGGAGAACGAGCACCCGCCGAGAAGCACGACCCCCGAGGCGGCGAGCGCGAGCTTCGCCGTGAGCAGGCGCCGCACGAGCAGATGGACCACCACGGTCCCCAAGAAGGCGAACAGCGGAAGATGGGGGACGAACGTGCAGGCGACGCCCACCAGGAGGGCACACGCGAAAGGAACCGCCACTTTTGCGCCACCCTGCAGATCACGGCGCGTGACCGCATAGGTGACGCCTCCGGCGAGAGCGGCACTTGCCACGATCATCACGATGAGGAATTCCACGAACAGCCTCCGAACCGGCGGACTCCACAGAACACGTTGGTCATCCGTTGTGATCCCGCCGGATCCCCAAAGGTTCGATCGTGCGACCACCTTCGATCACGGCGATGGCCGTCTCGCCTCCGGCCGGCGACCGAGCCCGACATTCCTGGAGACGCGGTCGCTCCACGCCAGGTCGTCGACCGCCAGAAACGGCTCGCCGGCCACGGTCGCGGGGGTCACCCCGGTGAACGCCACGACGTCCCGGTGCAGGTGGGACTGGTCGGCGTAGCCGGCGTCGGCCGCGACTCCCGCCGCTCCTTCGCCCGCGGCCAGGCGGTGGGCGGCATGGTCGAAGCGGACCAGCCTCGCGGCGCGTTTGGGCGGCAGGCCGAGCTGCGACCTGAACCGGGACCACAGGCGCTTACGGCTCCATCCGACCTCCGCCGCGAGCCCGTCGATCCGGGCCAGGCCGCGGTCGCCGACGATCCGCCTCCAGGCCCAGGCCACCTCCGGGTCCACCGGTGGCCCCGCCGCATGCCGGCGGGCGAGCAGCGCGTCCGTCAGCGCGAAACGCTCCTGCCATGACGAGACTTCACCCAGTTGCTCGCGGATCCGTGCCGCCTCCCGGCCCCACAGGTCGTCGAGGGCCACCACGGCGCCGTCGAGGTCGGCCGGGGAGACGCCCAGAACCGCGCGGGCGATCACCGGGGACAGGCGGACCTGCACACACTCCACGTTCTCGCCCGACGCCCAGACCGCGCCTCCTGACCCGATCCCCGACCCGGCGACGACGCTGCCCCGCTGCCGCCGCCCGGCGGCGTAGTCCACCACGGGCGAACCGGTGCCGAACTCCACGATCAGCGTCACGGCCGGGTGCGGGACCATCCGGAGCGCGTCCAGGTCACGGACCCCGAACCCGGCCATGGTGACACCGGTCACCCGGCTGGGCCGCCGCGGGCACGCGACGCCCCACACAGCCGCACCGTGGACGAATGTCCGCACCGTCCCATGCTAGGCGAGCCGGCTGGGGGGAACATTCGTCCAATCCACCGGTGCGTACCCGCGGCGACAGTGGCCCCATGACGATTTCTGACGGCAGACCGCACATGAACGGCGACGCCGAGGCCACCGAGAGTACGACGCTGTCCCTGGACGACGGCGACATCCACGTGTGCCAGGACGGCCCCCGCGACGCCCCCGCACTCCTGCTCATCCACGGGTCCGCCTCCTCGATCCGCTCGTGGGACGCGCTGGTTCCGATGCTGACCGCAGCCCATCGTGTCATCCGGATCGACCTGCTCGGGCACGGCCGGTCGGCCAAACCTGCGGACCGCAGCTACGCGCTCCCGGAGCAGGGACGCCGGGTCGGCGTGGCACTGGACCGGCTCGGCGTCGAGCGTGCCCTGGTCGCCGGCCATTCCAGCGGCGGCGCGGTCGCCACCGCCCTCACCGAGCAGCGGCCCGGCCTGGTGAGCGCGCTCGCGCTCATCAACACCGGCCCGAGCCTGGGCGCCTTCATCGCTCCGGAGACCGCCGCGATCGGGCCCTCGCAGTGGCCGCTGACCGACGAGCAGATCCGCCAGTTCGCCAGGCCCGCTTTCAGCCGGCCGGGCTACCAGATCCCGGATGAGCTCCTGGACGAGGTGCGCAGCATGACCTACCACACGCTCACCACGACGATGCAGGCCACCAGCGCCTACCTGGAGGAGCGGGCGCTGCCGGATCGGCTGAGGGCCCTCGGCAAGCCGCTGCTGGTGATCTTCGGCGAGGACGATCGCAGATGGCGATCCTCATCCGCCGCCGGCTACCGCATCGTCCCCGGAGCCAGAGTCGAGATGCTGCCCGGTCTCGGACACACACCCATTCTCGAGGATCCGCAGCGCACCGCGGCCCCTCTCCTGGCGTTCGCCGCGATCCACGCCGCGCGGGCGGACTGAACGGGACGATCGACGATCCGCACCCCATAGCTGTCGTTTAGATTGCAGTATGTTGCGGTTCGTGGCGTCAGTAACCGTGTTCTGACCTTCACGGCTCCCTCCTCCCGTTAAGGAACCTTCCATGAGTGCCCATGACGTCCAGACGATGCGCCAGGCGGTGCTGCGCTTCCTCGGCTCGCTCGACACCGAGCGAAGGGCGGCGGCGACGGCGGCGTTCGGCTCGCCCGAGCGCACCGAGTGGTCCTATCTCCCCGGCCCCCGTCCGGGGCTGCCGCTGGCCGAGATGGCCTCCGGGCAGCAGGAGCTGGCGCTCGCCCTGCTCGACACCGGCTGCGGCGTGGCCGGTGCGCGCATGGCGAGGGGCGTCATCGAACTCGAGCGCATCAGGCGCCGTCTGGCGACCGGCGTCGACGAGATCGACGGCGACCGCTACTGGTTCCGGGTCTTCGGCAACCCGGGAGGAGGGGACCCGTGGACGTGGCGGGTCAACGGCCACCACCTCGCGGTGCACATCACGGTCGCAGGCGACTCGATCGCCGTCACGCCGAGCTTCCTGGGCGCGGAGCCGGCCATGGTCCTGTCCGGGCCGCAGCGGGGCCTGCGGCTGCTCGCCGAAGAGGAGGAGCTGGGCCGGGAGCTGCTCGCCGGACTCGCGCCGCACCAGCGCTCGATCGCGATCACCAGCCAGGCGGCCCCCGACGACGTGCTCACCCGCAACGACCCCGTGGCCGATCCCGGCCGCATCCCCCGCGGGCTGTCCTGCGCCGACATGTCGGCGCCCTCCAAAGACCTGCTCGAACGGCTCGTCCGCCGCTATTTCGACCGTGCCCCAGGATGGTACGGCGAGACCTGCTGGCGCGACGTGCTCGACGCCGGACTCGACAAGGTGACGTTCGCGTGGATGGGATCCGACCAGCGCGGGCAGGGCCACTACTACTGCGTCGCCGGGCCCACGTTCCTGCTGGAGTACGACAACACCCAGGACGACGCCAACCACATCCACTCCGTGTGGCGCGACCTGCGTAACGACTGGGGTGAGGACCTGCTCGCGCGCCACTACGCCGAGCACCACTGACCGCCCTGCACACCAGTGCTTCCTGCGCCGCCTCGGGCCTCCCGCTACGCCGGGGCCGCCGCTTCCGCCCGGCTCTTCAGCGCCTGGTTGAGCCGCTCGAACACCGGCTCGAACCGGCGCAACATCGGCCACATCAACGGAGCGGCCGCCCCGGTGACGGTCTCCTGATGGCGTACGTGCGTGCCACCACGGTCCTCATCGGGGGACAACTCGAAGGCGTGCACCGAGCTGGCGACACCGCGCGCGATCATGTTGGTACGCCAGGCCAGCCGCCGCGGCGGGGTCGCGTCCTCCACGGTCGCGCATCGGCATGACGACGGGGCCTCCGGGCCGAGGGCGGTCGGCAGGGACAGCCGGCTTCCCGTCACCGCGGCGCCCCGCATCCTCGGCACCAGCGGGTTCCACTCCGGATAGGCGTCGAAATCGCAGAGGATCTTCCATACCTGCTCGGGAGATGCCGCGATGTGGATCTCCGTTCGGATCTGGTGCACGCCTCACCTCGCGGTGTCGTCGGGGTCCACACCCCACCCGGAGGAACGATCTTGGTATAGGGAGGATCGACTATGGTGACCCGCCATGAGGTTCCTCATCGTCGGTGGCAGTGGTCTGCTCGGCGGCGAACTCGCTCGGCAGTGTTCGACGGGCGGACATGACGTGGCCGCGACCTACCTCTCCCGATCAGGGGGGACGGAGGGTGTCGCGTGGTCGCCGCTCGACGTGCGCCGGCGGGAGGACGTCGGCGCGCTGATCGCGGCATGGCGGCCAGAGGTGGTGATCAACGCCGCCTACCGGCAGACGGACTGGGCGACCACGGCGACGGGAGCCGCGCACGTGGCCCTGGCCGCCACTGCGGCAGGTGCGCGCCTGGTCCAGGTGTCCAGCGACGCGGTCTTCTCCGGCGCCGCGATCCATTATGACGAGACGTGCGTCCCCGACCCGATCACGCCGTACGGCGCCGCCAAAGCCGCCGCCGAGACGGCCGTGAACGCGATCGCACCGACCGCGGTGACGGCCCGGACCTCCCTGATCATCGGTGACGGCGGTTCACCGCACGAGGCGCTGGTGCACGCTCTGGCCACCGGCAGGGTGAGAGGAGCGCTGTTCACCGACGACGTACGATGCCCCGTGCACGTCGTCGATCTCGCCGCCGCGCTCCTCGAACTCGCCGTCTCCGACCATCACGGCATCCACCACGTCGCCGGGGCCGACGCGGTGAGCCGGTACGAGCTGGGGCGGCTCCTCGCCCGGCGCGACGGCCTCGACGCCGACCGGCTGCCCTCCGCCCGGAGAGCGGACGCCGGCGTGCCCGGCCCGACGGACGTGCGCTTGGAGTGCGGCCTGACCCAGCGGCGGCTCCGCACCAGGCTGCGCGGCGCGCGGGAGTTCCTGAGGTGACATGTGACCGCTCACCGAGCCGCGGTCACCCGCTCCAGCACCTCTTGCAGCTCCCGAGACGAAGCTCTCCTGGTCTTCCACATCAGCCTCACGTCGTCGCCCCGCCACCGCGGGACGCACCCCATGCACCAGCCGAGCGACCTGGGCGCAGGCGTCCTCCGGCGGCTCCCACACGTCCCGCGCATGCCCGCGAGGCACGACCAGCCTGTGGCCCGGCGCGGCGGGGGCGAGGTCCAGGAACGCGACCGCGTGCTCGTCCTCCATCACCCGGTAGGCGGGAGCCCGCATAGCGACGATCTCGCAGAAGACACACGCGTCCACCTGCCGGTGATCGCATCCCGCCGGCCGGGCCTGCCATCGGGTTATCCGGCGGCGCCGAAGCCGGTGATCCCTCGCGACAGGTCGAACTGGTGGACCCTGGTCAGCGGCCATTCCTCGTACGGGAAGGTCCGCAGTTCCGGTCCGAGGCCGTCGCGGTCGAAGGCCTCGGCCACGCCCTCGGACCGGAGCCGCGCGGCCAGCAGCGCGGTCAGCCGGTCGGCGTCCTCCGGCCGTTCCGCCTGCACCGGCTTGATCTCGTGCGGGTCGGCCTCCAGATCGAACAGCAGCCGGTGCCCGCCGTTGGCCAGCCAGATCAGCTTCAGGTGGCCTTGCCGCACCATCGCCTTGAACCGCCGGGTGCCGGGGCGCCCGTGGCAGCCGAAGAGCGTCTCCCTGGGCGGCGCCGTACCGGCCAGCAGGCCGAGCAGGTCGCTGCCCTGCCGCAGCTCCGGCCGGCCGGCGGCCGAGGTGGCCAGGCCGAACAGGTCGGTCAGGCATGCCAGCTCCGATCGACGGTCGCCGGCCGCGATCCGCTCCGGCCAGGAGATCAGGAACGGGACCCGGGCGGACGCTTCGAAGAAGCTCTCCTTCTGCCAGCCGTGATGGTCACCGAGCAGGTCGCCGTGATCGGCGTAGAAGCAGATCACGGTGTTGTCGGCGTCCGGCCGCCGCTCCACCGCGTCGAGCAGGTCGCCGATGCAGCCGTCGATGTAGCTGATCTCGCCGTAGTAGCGGGCCTTCAGCGTCCGGGCGCGGTGCGGGTCGACGTCCTCGGCGTAGACCAGGTGGTTCATCCAGGGAATGTGCTGGTCGAGATGGTCGATGGCGCGATCGCCGCACACCGGGTCGGGCATCTGGTCGGGGTCGTACATCCGGTTGTACGGCAGCGGCGGCGCGAACGGGGGGTGCGGGCCGATGTAGGACACGAATCCGAACCAGGGCCGGTCGTCGTCGGCGGCCATCAGCCCGATCGCCTCCCGCGTGGCCCACGACTCGACGGTGCAGTCCGCCGGCAAGGGGCTGAGCTGCGGCATGTAGTACATGTCGGTCCGCTCCCCCATCAGCGCCTCGATCCAGTCGTACTCAGGGTGTTCCGTCGCGATCCACGACGCGTACGCGTCCCCGGCGCGCTGCTCGGGACTGCCGTAGAACTCCTCGCTGTGCCGCTGCACCTCGTAGCCGACCGGCGCGTCCCAGGGCTCGGTGTGGAACTTGCCGACGCCCCAGGTGCGGTATCCGCGCAGGCCCATCGCCTCGGCCAGGTACGGGCCGCAGCGTTCCCTGATCGCGGCGTGTCCCCCGCCGGGGACGGTGTTGTCGTACACCCCGGTCCTGGTCGGTTCGCATCCGCTGCGCAGCGTGTAGCGGGCCGGGACGCAGACCGGGGAGGTGGAGTACGCGTTGTCGAAGACGGTCCCGCGGGCCGCCAGCCGATCGAGATGGGGCGTCGCGACATGGGGGTTGCCGAGCGCCGCGATGGTGTCGAACCGCTGCTGGTCGGTCATCACGAACAACACGTTCGGGCGGGTGGGCATGAACGGGTCTCTCCTCACAGAGCGGTCATCTCGTCGGCAGCAGCCGGGCCCTGTCGCCCCGCAGGGCGATCTCGCGGGCGTTCCAGTCATCGACCAGGCCCAGCTCGGTCAGCAACCGGCCGGCCGGCCAGAACCCGTCCCCGGACTCCGCCAGCAGCGCGGACAGGCGGTCGTCGGCCGCGGCGACCCGGCTGGCCGACGCCGGGTCGCCGGCCAGGTTGTTCAGCTGCCAGGGATCGGCGCGGTCGTCGAACAGCAGCCAGGGCCGGCCGTCGACGGTACGCGCGTAGGTCAGCTCGTCGGTGACGAAGCCCCGCCACTCGCCGATGCCCTGGTCGTAGCCGTTGTCGAAGCTGACCCAGTTGCCGATCAGCAGCTCCGTACGCAGGGAGGCGCCGGATCGGAGCCGATCGCTCAGGTCGCGGCCGTACACCCCGATCGGCGGCAGCCCGAGCAGTCCGAGCAGGGTCGGAGCGAGATCGACCAGGCCGAGCAGGCCGGCCGGGCGACAGGCCGGAACGCCGGGCCCGCTGATCACCATCGGCACCCTGACGGCCTCCGCGTACGGGCTCTGCTTGGCCCGCAGGCCGTGGGCTCCGAGCATGTCGCCGTGGTCGGAGGTGACCACGACGATCGTGTTCTCGCGCAGCCCGAGCCGGTCCAGCTCCGCCAGGATCCGGCCGATCTGCGCGTCCACCGCCGTGATGGCGCTCCAGTAGAGCCGCTGCACCTCGCGCCGCTCGTCGCTGCCGGGCGTGTTCGGCGGCACCGTCATCCGCTCGATCGGGTAACCGGTGCGAAGGCGCTCCGGCACCGAGTCGTACGGGTCGTGCGGCGGGTTGTAGCAGACCGTGAGGAAGAAGGGGGCGTCCTGCCCGGCGAGGAACTCCACCGCGAGATCGGTCTGCACCTCGGGCTCGTACCCGACGAAGTCGATCCTGGTCGGGCTCTCGGCGCCGACGTAGTAATGGCCGTCGAGGTGGTCATGCGAGCAGTCGACCCCCGCCCAGTGCTCGATTCCCGGCCGTGCGGCGGGCGGCACCCATTTGTCCCGTGGCAGCCCGGCCAGATGCCACTTGCCGATCCAGCCGGTCCGGTATCCGGCGCCGGACAGCGCCGTCCCCAGAGTCTCCAGCCGGGGCGAGAGCGGCAGGTCGTTGGCGACCACGCCGTGCTGGTGGGGCAGGCGGCCGGTGAGCAGGCTGCCCCGGCTCGGTCCGCAGACCGGCGAGCTGGAGCAGCCGCCCGCGATCGCGGCGCCGCCGGCCGCCAGCCGGTCCAGGTGCGGGGTGCGGACCTGAGAGGCTCGTCCGCGGGCGCCATCGAGCCAGCCCTGGTCCTGGCCCCGCCACTGGTCGGCCAGCAGCACGACGAGGTTCGGGGCCGTCACGCCTGGAACTCCTGCGGGTCGATCTCGCCGTTCTTCACCGCGGCGTCGTAGGCGGCCTGCATGCGCTGTTGCATGGCGGTGAGCGCCGGTCCGAGCGCCGCCGACGGGTCGAGCAGCAGCTTCTCCACGGTCTGATCGACGCTCTCCCCGTCCACCTGCAGCAGGCCGCCGGGCGTCTTCGGCCACTGCTCGTCGCGTTCGGCCGGCCGGTACTGCTGGAGCAGCGCGTTGTCCTTGATCGCGGCGGAGTCCCAGACGGCGGCGTTCAGCGGCGGCGCCGCCTTCGCGGCCAGCGCCTCCTGTATGCCGTCGCCGACCATGACCTCGAACACCTTGGCGGCCTTCTCCGGGTTCTCGGTCGTCGACGAGATCGCGTACGGGTATCCGGCGTTCATCGGCGACCGCACCAGTTTCTGCCCATCCGGCACCGGCAGCGGGACCGCGGCCGCCTTGACCTCGCTGCCGAGATCGGCCAGCGAGGACACGACCGCGCTGCTGGTGACGTACATCCCGGCCTCGCCCTTGCCGAAGGCGTTGATGGCGACGTCGCTGGTCAGTGTCGCGGCGCCCGGGTAGGCGGTCTTGTCGGTGAGCATGCTCCGGTAGAGCTCGAGCAGCGGCGCGTACTTGGCCGACTCGTACGTCTGCGTGGCCGCGTTGAACAGCCCGAACTGGGCCAGCGCCGGGTCGGCCGCCATCAGCAGGATGTCGACGCTCCACTGCCGGAACCCGGTCGCCTTGATCGGGATCAGCATGCCGAACGCGTCACCCTTGCCGATCTTGGTGATGGCCGCCGCCGCCTTCCGCACCTCGGAGAAGGTCGCCGGCGGCGACTCCGGGTCCAGCCCCGCCTTCTCGAACAGGTCGGTGTTGACCACCATCCGGTTGGTGAACGCGGTGGTCGGCACCGCGTACGGCACGCCGCCCCAGACCAGCTCGCTGTTCTTCTGGTGGTAGGGCGCGGCCTTGTCCAGCACGGCCTTGCCGACCAGGTCCGGCAGCGGCTGCACCCACCCGGCCGCGACGAACGCGCCCAGCTGCGCCGAAGGGCTGTGGAACAGGTCGGGCGCCCTCTTGGTCTGGAAGCCGAGCCGGACGATCTCCTCGTACTTGTCCGTCGCCTGCGGCTCGTACCGCACCGCGATGCCGAGGGACCTGCCCTGCTGCTGGTTCCAGGTGCGGAAGAACTCCTGCCGGGCCTTGGCGTGCGCGCCTGCCCGATCCCAGACCACGATCGTGGTCAGCTCGTCCGGATCGGTGGAACCGGGCGAGGAGCCGCCGCAGCCGACGAGGACGCCCGCGGCGCCGGCGGCGAGCGTGCCGAGGAGGCCGCGGCGGGTCAGGGAGGGATCGATCATCAGGGAGCCTTTCTCATCCGGAAGGGACCGAACCGGACCCGATCCGGCCGGCGGTGACCACGTCTCGGACCGCGGCGGCCCGATCGCCGAGCATGATCACGAAACTGGCCGTGGCCGCCGGCAGCGCGATCGCCAGCAGCGGGCCGGCGTACGGCACCTGGGTCGCCAGGAACGGCCCCGCGACGGTGGCGGCCAGCATGGCCACCGTCGCGGTCAGTGCCAGCTCGATCCGCGACAGCGCCAGCACGTACGCCATCCGCAGCGCCGCGACGGCACGGCCGGTGCGCTCGAACATCACGACCGACCACGGGGCGACCAGCGCCCAGGTCACCCCTGCCACCACGCTGGTGGTCAGCACCAGCCAGCCGTAGGGCCCGCCGGGCGACGGGCCGAGCAGGCCGACGAGCACCAGGCAGGCGATGCCGAGATGGCAGCCGGCCAGCCGCAGGGCGGGCAGCAGCCGGCGGGCCAGGAACCGCAGCGTCTCGCCGGGCCCGAGCGCGGCCTCGCCGCGGGCCTGCCGGCGTTGCTGGGCGACCAACCACAGAGTGGCCGCGGGAGCGGTGATCACAGGCAGGCTCAGCAGCAGCCAGCAGCAGCTGGTCCAGGCCCAGAACCACCAGCGGGACCAGCCGCGCAGCAGGGCGCCGTCCGGAGCGAGCAGGGTCATCCCTTCACCGACCCGTCCGTCCAGCCGCGGACGAAGTGCCGCTGCAGCACGATGAAGATCACCACGATCGGCACCAGCGCCATGTTCGCGCCGGCCAGCACCGTGTTGTACGGCGTCATCCCCTCGGCGGCGTCGTACTGCAGCGCGCTCACGCCCACGACCAGGGTGCGCAGGTCGGGGGCGGCGAGCGAGAACACCAGCGGCACCTGGTAGTTGTTCCACGAGGCCTGGAAGCCGAGGATCACCGTGGTGGCGAGGATCGGCCGCATCATCGGGAAGGCGATGCGCCAGTAGGTGCCGAACAGCCCGCAGCCGTCGACGCGGGCGGCGTCCTCCATCTCGGTGCCGAGGCCGAGCACGAACGCCTTGATCAGGAAGATGTGCACCAGCATGATGCCGGCCAGCTGGACCAGCGCGATCCCGAGCAGGTTGGCCAGGCCCAGCGCCTCGGCGATCACGTACTGCGGGTAGAGCGTCGCCGTGGTCAGGCCGACGAACAGGGTGCCGACGTACACGCCTTCGAGGATGCGCTGGCCGTGGAGCCGGCGCCGCGCCAGCACGTAGCCGGTCATGCTGGAGGCGAGCGTGTCCAGCAGCACGACCAGGGCCGTGACGATCACGCTGTTGACGAAATAGCGGGAGAAGCTGGCCGTAGTCCAGGCCTGGACGTAAGTGCCCCACTCCCAGACCCGGGGCAGGAGGCCGCCGTTCCTGCTGAGAATCTGGTCCAGCGGCGACACCGAGGCGAACAGGCCGAAGACCAGCGGCGACAGCATGATCAGCGCCGCCGCGATCAGGACCGCGTGCAGCAGCGCGGCCAGCGGGCGGATGCGGCGCGGGCGCCTGGACGGCACGGGCCGAGCGGCCGTCCGGGTCGCGGGTCCGGTGACGGTGGGTGTGCTCATGGCGCCGTCCTCCCGCTCCGGCTGATCCGCAGGTAGGCCACGGAGATGATGCCGACGATCACGCTCGCGGTGACGCCGAGCGCGGCGGCGTACCCGATCTGCGGCACCGATTCCGGCTCGAAGAAGAACCGGTAGAGGTAGGTGAACATCACCTCGGTGCCACCGGCCGGTCCGCCGTCGGTGAGCGTTTTGACCAGGTCGAAGCTGCGCAGCGTACCGATGATCGAGATCAGGATCACCACCCGTGTCACCGGGGCCAGCATCGGCAGCACGATGTGACGCAGCGTCGACCAGTGACCGGCGCCTTCCAGCGACGCGCTTTCGAGCAGCTCGTTCGGGATCGTCATCATGCCGGCGAAGAACAGCAGCAGGTTGATCCCGAGGTGGGCCCACACGCCGACGCCGACGAGGCTGGCGAGGGCGCTGCCGGCCTCGCCCAGGAAGCGGATCGGCGCCTCCACCAGGCCCGATCCGACGAGCAGCTGGTTGATCGGCCCGCCGGTCTCGCGCAGCAGGAAGACGAAGATGATGCCGATGATCGCCGGCGACAGCACGTGCGGCAGGAACAGGATCGTCCGGTAGACGGTGCCGGCGCGCACCCCGCGGAAGAACACGTAGGCCAGCACCAGCGCCAGCGGGATCTCGATGACCAGCCGGCCGGCCCCGAACTTCACCGTGTTCAGCACCGCGAGCCACCACTGCTCGTCGCCGATCATCCGCTCGTAGTTGGCGACCCCGGCGAACCGCGGCGCCGTGAACCCGTTCCAGCGCTGGAAGCTGAACCAGAACAGCCAGCCGATCGGCAGCAGCGCGAAGGCGAGGTAGGGCAGCAGGCTCGGCAGCAGCATCAGGCGGCCGACGCCGTCCTCGCGCCGGTGCCACTGCGCGCGACGGGGAGAGCGGACGGCTGCGGGCATCCGTGCCCCCTCCCTCGGTCGAGTGCGCCGGCCCCGGGCTCGCGCCGATGGGGCCTCATCAACTCGGTATGGACCTTAGATCGATCTAAACCGGCGGGTCAACCTTTTCTATGAAAACAGGTAGGCCAAGGGTGAAATGGGTCAGCGGCAACCGCAGGACGCGCGGGCGTGGATCTCGGGCGGCGGAGGCGTGCGGCTGCCCTCGACCGGCATCCCCATCTCCGCCAGCAGCACGCGGCCGCAGACCCGGCCCAGCTCGACAGGATCGGTGGCGATGCTGCTGATCGACGGGTTCCACATCGCCGACTGGTGAAGGTCGTCTATGCCCAGTACCGCGCAGGGCGCCGCGTCGGGCGTGCCCAGCCGCAGCGCCTTGGCCAGGCCGTAGGCCACGTTGTCGCTGTGGCACAGCACCCCGTCCGGCGGCGGCCCCGCGGCGAGCAGGTCGGCGGCGCGGCGGTGCGCCGCGTCCGCGGTCGCCTCCAGCGGCTCCGACCAGGTCGCGTCCCAGCCGGCGCCGGCCTCGGCGACCGCCTCGCGGAAGGCCTCCATCCGGCCCACCCGCGGCGAGGCCAGCGGGTCGCCGCCGAAGTAGGCCACCCGGCGGCAACCGTGCACGGCGATCAGGTGCTCGGCGCCGAGCCGGCCGATGCCTGCCTCGTCTGTGCCGACGAAGGGCAGGTCGACACCGTCGATGTGCCGCAGCAGCAGCACCGTCGGCAGGCCGCTGCGGCGGATGCCGGCGAAATGGTCGGCGGCCGAGGTCAGCGCCGGGATGGTGACGACGCCGGCCGCTCGGTGCCCCACCAGGGACTGCAGGATCTGCCGCTGCAGGTCCAGCCGGTCGACCGTGTTGGCGATCATGACGAAGAAGCCGATCTCGCCGAGCACCTCCTGCACGCCCAGCGACACCTCGGCGACGAACGGGTTCATCACGTCCGGCATCACGAGGCCGACCAGGTCGTTGCGCTGGGTCCGCAGGTTCGCGGCGGCCTGGTTGTAGATGTATCCCAGCCGCTCGGCCTCGGCCAGGACCGCACTCCGGGTCGCCGCCGACACCAACGGGCTGTTCCGCATCACCAGCGAGACGGTGGCCCGGGACAGCCCCAGCGAGTTGGCCACGTCGATCATCCGCACCCGTCGCGCCCGGGCCCGGTCGCCCTGCTCCAGGTCGTCCTGCACGTCTCACCTCCCGCGCCGGCCAGCACCGCCATGCATGAACGACAAGCATCGCCGCCGCGGCGAACAGCAGGCGGTGATCATCAGGTGATCGGTGGCGGCCTCAGGATAGCCGGATCTCGGCCGGGGCAAAGTTCCCGATCATGGAACTTTCTTGTTGCGGGGAAGTTCGGGTGGGCGTACGTTTAGGCCATGCAGGAGTCGCGGCGAGAGCGGAAGAAGCGTGAGACGCGGCAACGGATCGTCATGGTGGCGATCAAGCTGTTCGAGGAGCAGGGATACGAGCAGACCACGATGGCGCAGATCGCCGCAGCGGCGGACGTCGACCCCAAGACGTTCTCCAACTACTTCCGCAGCAAGGACGAGGTCCTGTGGGTCGGCACCGAGCGGGACTTCGACGTGCTTTTCCGGGCGATCGCGGAACGCCGGCCGGAGGAGGGTCCCGGCGAGGTGCTGGCGAGGATGGTCCAGGAGTACGCCGCCCACCGCCGGCCCAAGGTTCCGCCGAAGGAGCCCGAAGAGCTGTCGGCGACGGCCCGGCTGGTGCTGAACACACCCGCCCTGCAGGCGAAAGGGCTCTACCTGCTGCTCGACCTGCAGCGCCGGATCGCCGGCAAGCTGCAGAAGGCGTTCCCCGGCCGGCTCGACCCCATCACCGCCGCGGCGATGACCGGCGCGCTGCTGGGCGCGATCCAGCAGGCGAGCTGGGCGAGCGTTCAGCTTGGCCGGTCACAGGACGAGCTGTGGGAGGCCGCGCGGCATGCCGTCGACATCGCCATGCAAGGCCTGCGTTCCGTGCGACCGCACGACGAAGACGCGTGACCCGGGCCGCCCGCAAGGCTCACGTAACCCAGACCGGCCCGCAAGGCCGGCGGCATACCCGCAGAAAGGACCGGCCCACCATGAGGGAGAACGTCCGGCAGGTGGCCCGCGACGCACGACGCGCCACGCGGGAGGGTGCCGCGGGGCTCATGCGGCGCCGGCGGGCCCGCCTGGCCGAGGCGGTGGCCTACGCCCGCGCCCACTCGCCCTACTACCGCGAACTGTACGAAGGCCTGCCCGATCAGGTCGACGACCCGGCGCTGCTTCCGGTCACCGACAAGAAGGCGCTGATGGCCCGCTTCGACGACTGGGTCACCGACCGGCAGGTGACTCGCGAGAAGGTCGAGGCGTTCGCGGCCGACCCGCGCCTCGTGGGGCACCCGTTCTGCGGCCGGTACCTGGTGGTCACCACCACCGGCACCAGCGGTCTGCGCGGCCTCTTCGTGCTGGACGACCGGAACATGACCGTGCACACCGGCCTCGGCCTGCGCTCCGGTGGCGGGCTGGCGGCCGGGGACGTCGTCCGGACCCTCGCCCGCGCGGGCCGTACCGCCATCGTCACCGCGCCCGGCGGACATTTCGCCACGGTCGCGGGACCGGCCCGGATGGCGCTGGACAGGCCATGGCTCGGCCGGATGATGCGGGTCTTCCCCATCGATCAGCCGATCGCGGACCTGGTCGACCAGCTCAACCGGTTCGACCCCGCCAGTGTCGCCGGCTTCGCGGGCATGCTCACCCTGCTGGCCGGCGAGCAGGAAGCTGGCAGGCTGCGGATCCGCCCCGCGCTGGTCGTCCCGGGCGGTGAGACGTTGACTCCGCACGCCCGGGAGCGGATCGCCACCGCGTTCGGGGCCAAGGTCCGCGCCGCCTACGCCTCGGCCGAGTGCGGCTTCCTGAGCGCCGGCTGCACGGACGGCTGGTATCACGTCAACAGCGACTGGGCCGTCCTGGAACCGGTCGACGCCGACCACCGGCCCGTCCCGCCGGGCCGGCTCTCGCACACCGTGCTGATCAGCAACCTCGCCAACCGGGTCCAGCCGATCCTCCGTTACGACCTCGGCGACAACGTCATCGTCCGGCCCGACGCCTGCCCCTGCGGCAGCCCGCTCCCTGCCATCCGGGTGCAGGGCCGCGCCGCCGAGCTGCTCACCTTCCCCACCGGCGGTGGCGACCACGTCAGCATCTCCCCCATGGTCTTCGGCGCCGCGCTGCACGTGCCGGGCATCGAGCAGTTCCAGCTCGTCCAGACGGCGCCCGCCACCTTGCGCGTACGCCTGCGACCCGCCGACGGCGCGGACGCCGACCGCGTGTGGGAGACCACGCGCGACCGGGTGACCCACCTGCTCGCCGAGCACCAGGCCGGGGACGTCACCCTCGAACGCGCCGAGGAACCACCGCAGCAGTCGCCCGGCGGCAAGTTCCGCAGGATCATCCCCCTGGCGAAGGTGTGACGGCACGTCCGAGCGCGAGGGCGTCGCCGTCACCGTGATGGCCAGCAGGCCCCTCGTACCGGAACTGGCAAGGATCACCAAGGGGATCGAGCTCTGAGCCGGGCGCGCGGCCGGACGTGGTGCGCCGCACCCGTGGGCGGTAACCTGCGCGGGGCCCGGGATTCCGGCCGCGATCGTCGCCGCGCCGGTACGCGACCCGCGCAGGGCAAGGGCTCGGCCTTCGGGAGGAACGGTGCGGTTCTGGCGGCTCGCGCGGGAACAGCTGGGCACGATGGGCGTGCTCCTCGTGCTGACGTCATGCGCCTGCCTGCTGGTCGCGGGGCTGCCCAGGGCGACGCAGGCGTCGTACGACGAGGCGCTGCGCCGCGCGCTGAGCTCCGCCCCCGCCGTGCTGGCCGACCTGACCGTGACCATGGAGTCGAGCTCGCGGGAGGAGGACCTTCGCGAACGCGCCCCGTTCGACTCCTTCGACCGCCTCTGGCGCGAAATCATGCCCGCGCGGCTGCGCCCGCTGGCTGCCGCCGGCGGCCACATGAGCGCCAAGACCATCCGCACGCCGATCACCGGCACCAGCGGCCAGTCGTACATCAACCTGGGCTGGCTCTCCGACGCCGACCGGCGCGTGGACTGGGTGCGGGGGCGGGCCCCCGGCGCGATCGCGACCATGCGGTACGAAGGCCGGACGATCCCCGTGTTCGAGGTCGGGGTCGTCGAGGAGGCCCTGAGCAAGATGGAGCTGCGGCTGGGCCAGACGAAGATCGTCGGTGAGAACGATCACGCCGGCGTGCAGATCGTCGGCGTCTTCCGCGCGAAGGATCCCGCCGACCGCTACTGGTCGCACCACCTCGACGTCCTGCACGTCCTGCGGCTGCAGCCGCTCCAGAAGCACATAACGGCGCTCGTCTCCGAGGCCGGGCTGGGCGTGCTCAGCGGCGAGGAACGCTACCTGACCTACCGCTGGACCCTGCCCGTTGACGCGCGGGCGGCGAGTGCGCGGGCCGCCGGCGGCCTCCGGGCGGCGGTCGCGGAGTTCGACCGGCTCGTGGCGCTGCAGCCCATGGGCACGGCCGCCCCCTTCCGCCTGCGGACCGCGCTGCCCAAGCTGCTCGGTGACTTCCTGGCCGAGCTGTCCACCGCGCGGACCGTGATGTTCCTGGTGCTCGGCGGGCTCCTCACCGTGGCCCTCGGCGTGATCGTGCTGGCCGTGCGACTCCTGGCCGGCAGGATCGACCACGCGCTCACGCTGGCGCGGGCGCGCGGCGGCTCGCTCCGGCAGGTGGCGGGCACGGGCGCGGCGCTGACCGGGCTGGCCGTGGCGCCCGCCGCCCTGGCCGGGTACGCGCTGTCGTACCTCGTGCCCGGTCCCGTGCTGCCGATCGTGCACGCCGGGCCGGCGCTCGTGGTGCTCGTGGCCGTCGGGTTCGCCGCCGTGCGCCTGGCCCTCGTGCACCGCGCACCGCTGCACGAGCGACGCGACGACGTGGCCGCCGCCCGGCCCTCGGCCAGGCGGATCACGCTGGAGGTGCTGGTCGTCGTGCTGGCGTCGGCCGGGGCCTACCTGCTGCGGGCGCGCCGGCTGGACGACTCGGCGGGGCAGGACCCGTTCCTGCTACTGGTGCCGGTCGCCCTGACCGGGGCGGCGGCGCTGATCATCCTGCGCTGCTACCCGTACCCGCTGCGGCTGCTCGTACGGCTGACGGCGCGCGGCCGGGCGGCGGTGCCGTTCCTCGGGCTGACCCGGGCGGCCAGGGCCCGCCCCGCCGGCGTGCTGCCCGTGCTGATCCTGCTGCCCGCGCTGGGCGTGTCGGTGTTCGCCGCGGTGATCTCCGACGGGATCGCCGGCACGCAGCTGCAGGCGTCCTGGCAGCAGGTCGGCGCGCCGATCAGGATGACCTCCGACATCGAGGTCCCGGCCGACGCGATCGAGCGCGTGCGCGGCCTGGCCGGGGTGGAGCAGGTGGTGCCAGCGCAGACGGGCGAGGTGCAGATCGGGTACGGCGGCGAGCGGGCCGAGGCCATCGCCGTGGACGTCGCGCGGTGGCGGCAGATCCTCGGCGGCACCCCGCTCGACCTGCCCGCCCTGTCCGACGGCGCGCTCGTCTCGCCCGAGCTGCGCGGGCGGGGCACGTTCGAGATCGGCTGGCAGTCGCGGCTGAAGCTCGCCACCCGCGGCGTGATCGAGTCGGTGCCCGGCTTCTTCACCGAGGGCAAGTTCCTCGTCGTGCCCATCGACGTGCAGGTCCGGCCCGCCGTGAACACGCTGCTGATCAGAGGGGACGCCTCGCTCTCCGCGCTGGCGCGGCTCGTCCCGTCGGCCACCGTCACCTCCCAGGAGACGACCCTGGCGGCCATCAGGGACGATCCGCTGACGAGCGCGGTGCGCTGGGCGCTCGTGGTGGTGACGGTCGCGCTGGCCGCGTACGCGCTGGCCGCCGTCGTGCTGGGCCTGATGGTCGGGGCGGCGGAGCGGGCCAGGGCGGTGTCGTTCCTGCGTACCCTCGGCCTGTCGGAACGGCAGGCGCGACGGCTGACCGTGCTGGAGATCCTGCCCGTGATCCTCGTCACCGCGCTGGCCGGGCTCGGCCTGGGCCTCGGCCTGCCCGCCGCGCTCGGGCCCGCCGTGGACCTGTCGCCGTACGCCGGTGACCTGCCCGTCGGCGACTACGCGCTCGACCTGTTCGTGCCGGGCGCGCTGGCGGCGGGACTGGCCGCCGTGGCCGTGCTCGGCGCGTACGCGCACACGCTCATCAGCGGCCAGCCGCGGCCTCGGCGCCGTCCTCCGCGTGGGAGACCTCGGAGAACTGGTCATCGCCCAGCGTTCCGGGCACAGTTGGGCTGTGCCTGAGGACAACTTCGACGAACGAACAGCACAGACGTACGAAGCCAAGTGGCCGGAACTGTTCGACCCCGCGGTCGTCGACCCCGCTGTACGGTTCCTCACCGACCTGGCCGGGCCGGGCGGCGCCGCTCTCGAACTGGGCATCGGTACGGGGCGCATCGCGTTGCCGCTCAGCCGGCGAGGTGTCCGGGTGCACGGCATCGAGCTGTCGCGGGCGATGGTGGCGCGGCTACGGACCGAACCGGGCGCGGAGAACATCCCCGTGACCGTCGGCGACTTCGCCACCACCCAGGTGGGCGCCACCTTCACCCTCGCCTACCTGCTGCGCAACACCATCACGAACCTCACCACACAAGACGAACAGGTCGAATGCTTCCGCACCGTGGCGGCGCAGCTGGAACCCGGCGGCTGTTTCGTCATCGAGGTCTACGTCCCCGAGCTTCGGCGCCTCCCGCCCGGCCAGACCGTCCACCCGTTCACCGTGACCCAGGAACATCTCGGTTTCGAGGAGTACGACGTGGCATCGCAGATCGCCGTCTCCCATCATTACTGGGTGGTGGACGGCCGGCTCGAGACCCGTTCGTCGCCGCATCGCTACGTGTGGCCGGCCGAACTCGACCTGATGGCACGGCTCGCCGGCATGACCTTGCGCGAGCGATGGGCGGGCTGGACGCGCGAGCCGTTCACCAGCGACAGCCGCAACCACATCTCGGTGTGGCAGAAGGCGTCGTAACGGCCGATCGGAACTTCTGGGCGGTGCGGCGCCGTCCGTATCATCGCGGGCATGGTGCTGCTGAACCCGGAGCCGCGGCCCAGCCGGCGGGCGGTGCTCCTGGCCGCCGGAGGGCTGCTCGCCGGGTGCGCCCAGCAGCCCGAGGTCGAAGAGGTCGGCCTGCGCCTGGCCACCGGGCCGGCGGGGGCGGTCTACCGGCGCATCGGCGGCGCGCTGGCCGGCCACATCTCCGAGCAGGTGCCGGGTGCCACGGTGCGCACCGTGCCGAGCGGGGCGTCCACCGACAACATCCGCATGTTGCGGGCGGGAGAGGTGCAGCTCGGGTTGACGAGCCTGGACGCGCTGATCATGGCCGACGGCAGCGCGCCCGAGGGGCTCTCGGCGATATGCCGGCTCTACGAGAGCCACCTGCACCTCGTGGTCATGGCCGGTTCGTCGATCGACGAGTTCCGCGACCTCGAAGGCAAGCGCGTCTCCCTCGGCGCCCGCGACTCGGGCACCGAGTTCACGTCGCTGCGGGTCCTGGAGCTCGGGCCGGTGGACGCCGACGGCCGCTACCTCAGCCAGGCCGCATCGGCGGCGGCGCTGCGCGACGGCGAGATCGACGCGATGTTCTCCCTGACCGGCGTCCCGACACCCGCCATCACGGAACTGGCCCGGCAACACGCGATCCGGCTGATCCACTTGGACGAGCAGGCGCCCGCGCTCTTCACGGCGTTCCCGGGTCCCTACACTCCGGCCATGATCCCCGCGACCGCCTACGCCGGTGTCCCCGCCACCCGCACCATCGCCGTCCCGAACGTGCTTCTCGCGCGCAACGACCTGCCCGACGACCTGGTCCACGCCATCACCGACACGATCTTCACGCACACGGGCACGATCACCTCCGGCGGGACCGACACCGCCGGGGCCGTTTCCGAAGCCGTTCCCGAGGCGTGGCAGATCAACGTGCGGACCGGGATCTCCACCGCGTCGATCCCGCTCCATCCGGGCGCGGCCGCCTGGTTCCGCGAACGCAAGCGCTGATCCCGAGCGCCGGCGGTGGCTCGGGCGGAGGACCCAGGCAGAGGCCCCGGCGGAGGGCTCAGGCGGGGGCCGGAGCCGGCGCGTCCGACGACGACGCCGTCCGAGGTACGGCGGGCAACGCGACCACCGCGGCGAATCCGTGGCCCGACCCGCCCGGACGTGGCAGCCCGTCCTCCAGCCGCAGCTCGCCCCCGGCCGCCCCCACCAGGTCGGCGCAGATCGCCAGCCCGAGGCCGGTCCCCGGCACGTTCTGGTGCCGCGGCGAGCGCCAGAACCGCCGTAGCGCCTGGACCCGCTCGGACGCGTCGATCCCCTGCCCGTCGTCACGGACGACGATCGTGACCACCCCTCCGGCCCTGGCGCCGCCACCCGACCCACCGCCGTGCGCCGCACCCGCGCCCGCACCGCCGCCGTACGCCACACCCGCACCCGCGCCGTCGCCGGGCCCACCGCCCGCCTCACCGGGGCCGGCTTGGGCGGTCACCTCCACCGCCCGCGCGTCCGACAACCGCAACGCGTTGCTGATCAGCTCGTCCAGGATGCTGCCCAGCCCGCCCGACGGCTCCAGCAACCGCAGCCCCGGCGGCACGTCGACTGTCAACGTCTGCCCCGCCGTCTCCGTCAGCGCCCGCCACCGGTCCACCCGGGTCGCCAGCACCGCGTCGAGGTCCACCGGCGACGCCGTCCGTATGCTCTCCATCCGTGCGCTGGCCTGCAGGGAGTTCAGCATCCGCTGCATGGCTTTCAGCTCGTCGACGGCGACGTCGTACACCTGACGCCCGTTGCCCGCCCCGTTGTCAGCCGGGCCCAGGTGCGGTTCCAGGCTCTCCACGGCGAGCCGGAGGCTGGTCAGCGGGTTGCGCAGCTGGTGCGACGCGTCGGACACGAACGCCCGCTGCCGCTGCACGGCGTTCTCGACGGCGTCCATCATGGTGTTGAACGACTCCGCCAGCCGCCGCAGCTCGACCGGGCCCGCCTCGGCGTCCGCGCGGATCGTGAGGTCGCCCTGGGAGATGCGCGAGCTGGCCGCGTCCAGCTCGCGCACCGGCCGCAACACCCACGCCGACACCGGCCAGGCGACGGCCACCAGCGCGATCAACGGCAGCAGCCCGAGCCCGGCGAGCCGGGCCCAGCGCGTGAGGATGCGCGCGCGCGTCTTCGACAGGTCGGAGATCGTCACGACGGCGCCGACGACCTCGCTGTCCCGGCCGACGGGTTCGGCGACCACGAGTGCGGAGTCGTCCCACGGCGCCCAGTCCCCGGACGGTTCGGGTCTCGCCCCGGCCAGCGCCGCGGTCACGATGCGGGGCAGCGCCGGCTCGTCCCGCGCGGCCTCCTGGTAGGCGTCGGCGGGTCCGAGCAGCACCGTGCCCGAGGTGTCGATCACCGCGACGGGGATGCCGTACAGCTCGTGGTAGCGCGCCAGTTCCCGCTGGAGCGCCTCGGTGCGCCCGGTCGAGAGCGCGGTCTCGGCCAGCGACGAGAACCGTCCGACGTCGTTGAGCCGGTCGACGTACGTCTCCTGGATCTCCCGCTCGGCCACGCTGACGCTGAGCGGTACCCCGAGCGCCGCGACGAGCAGCACTGCGAGGGGCACCAGGACGACGAGCAGGCGACGGTTCAAGGCGCGTCAGCCGGTCAGCTCCGGCCGGTCGGCCAGGAGCCGGTAGCCGACCCCGTGAATCGTACGGATGATCACGGACGGGCCGAGCTTGTGCCGTAACGCCGCGATGTGGGTGTCGAGGGTGCGGCTGGAGGACTCCCAGGTCGCGCCCCAGATCTGGTCGAGGATGACGTCGCGGCTCACCACGTTGGGGGCCCGCCTGGCCAGCAGCAGGAGCAGCTCGAACTCCTTGCGGGTCAGTGTCACGGGTGTGCCGTCGACGGTGACCTCGCGGGTGCCGACGCCGATCCGCAGCGGGCCGAGGACGAGGGGCTCGTCGGGATGGCTCAGGGCGCGGGCCACCCGGGTGCGCCGCAGGACGGCGTCGATCCTGGCCAGCAGTTCCGGGATGCCGAACGGCTTGACGATGTAGTCGTCGGCGCCGGCGCGTAGGCCGCGTACGCGCTCGTGCTCTTCCGAGCGTGCTGTCACGGCGATGACGGCGGTTTCGGGACGGTCGCGCAGCTTGCGGATCACGTCGAGCCCGTCGCCGTCGGGCAGGCCCAGGTCGACGAGGACCACATCGGTCGGGGCGGCGCGCACGGCCTCGGCGGCGGTCGCGATGCGGTGGACCTCGAACCCGGCCTGAGCCAGGACGGTCACCAGACCCCGCGCCACGCGGTCGTCATCCTCGATGATGGTGATCCGCATAGTGGATTGTACGACCCGGATCTACAGCCGCGTCAGCCGGTTCTTGGGATTTTTCTGACATCCTGCACATTCCTTGGGATTCCTCTGACACCATCCGCGTCCCTGCCAGCCCAGACTGAGGCCGCGCACTCACCTACGGATGCGAATGCGCTGACGAGGAGGCCTCGACATGAGAACGTCCAGCAAGTACCGGGCCACCGCGCGGATGATCGCCACGATCGGCGTCGTTTCGCTCATCGCCGCGTGTTCCGGCAACGGAGGTGGTGGCAACGCCGACGCCGGCGGCGGAGGCTACCCGGATGAGAACATCACGTTCGTCGTGCCGTTCAGCGCGGGCGGCCCGACGGACACCGTCACCCGCATGATCGCCGAGCCGATGGCCGCCAAGCTCGGCGGCAAGATCGTCGTCCAGAACGTCGAGGGCGCCGGCGGCACGGTCGGCGCCGGCGAGGTCGCGCGGGCAGAGCCCGACGGCTACACCGTGCTGATGCACCACATCGGCATGTCGACGGCGCCCGCCCTCTACCAGGACCTGGGTTACCAGCCGCTGGAGAGCTTCGAGACGGTCGGGCTCGTCACCGAGGTCCCGATGACGGTCGTGGCCCGCAAGGACTTCGCGCCCGCCACGCTCAAGGACCTCGTGGCCCACGTGAAGGCGAACGCCGACAAGGTCACGCTGGCCAACGCCGGCATCGGCGCCGCGTCCCACCTGTGCGGCCTGCTGTTCCAGACCGCCGCCGGGGTCAAGCTCCAGGAGGTCCCGTACGAAGGCACCGGCCCGGCGCTGACCGACCTCGTCGGCGGCCAGGTCGACTTCATGTGCGACCAGACGACCAACACCAGCGGCCAGATCACCGCGGGAGAGGTGAAGGCGTACGCCGTCACTACGCCGGAGCGGGTGAAGAGCCTGCCCGACCTGCCCACCACCGCCGAAGCCGGGCTGCCCGGCCTGGAGGTCAGCGTGTGGCACGGGCTCTACGTCCCGAAGGGCACACCGCAGGACGTCGTACAGAAACTGTCCGAGGCGCTGAAGGCCGCGCTGGCCGACCAGAAGGTCATCGACCAGATGGGCAAGCTCGGCACCGCGCCGGTCCCGGCCGAGAGCGCGACCCCGCAGGCGCACCGGACCAAGCTCGAAGAGCAGCTCGGCACCTGGGGCAAGGTCATCGCCGACGCCGGCGTCAAGGCCTCCTGAGGTGGAGCGCCGCCGGTCCTTCCCCGACATTCTCGCCGGGGGAATCTTCATCCTGCTCGGTGGCGCATTCGTGGTGGGGTCGCTCGGCTACGAGCTGGGCACCCCCCTGCGGATGGGCCCCGGCGCCTTTCCGCTGCTGGTCGGCGTGCTCGTGGCCGCGCTGGGCCTCGGGATCGTCATCAAAGGGCTCATCGCCGGCGAGATGATCGCGTTCGGGCGGATCCCCTGGCGGGCGGTCGCCGTCATCACGCTCGCGCTCGTGTTCTTCGGATTCACCGTACGGGGGCTCGGGTTCGTGCCGGCGTCGGCGGTGACCGCCCTGCTCACCACGCTGGCCAGTTCGCGCGTACGGCTGCGCACGGCCGTGGCCGTGGCCGCCGGGCTGACCGTGGCCGGCACGATCATCTTCGTCGTCGGGCTCCAGCTGCGGCTCCCGCTCTGGGGCCCGTGGCTGGGGTTCTGACGCGACATCCGGATTGAGGCATGGAACTTCTCGACAACCTCGCCCTGGGCTTCTCGACAGCCCTTCTGATCCAGAACGTCCTCTACTGCTTCGTGGGTGTGCTGCTCGGGACGGCGGTCGGCGTGCTGCCCGGCATCGGGCCGACGGCGACGGTGGCGATGCTGCTGCCGATCACGTTCAACTTCGAGCCGGTGACAGCGCTGATCATGCTGGCCGGCATCTACTACGGCGCGCAGTACGGCGGCTCGACGACCGCCATCCTGATCAACCTGCCCGGCGAGTCGTCGGCGGCGGTCACCGCGCTGGACGGGCACGAGATGGCCCGGCAGGGCAGGGCCGGCCCGGCGCTGGCCTCGGCCGCGATCGGATCGTTCATCGCCGGCACGATCGCCACCGTCGCGCTCGCCATCGCCGCCCCGCCGCTGGCCCGCGTCGCGTTGCAGTTCGGCCCGGCCGAGTACTTCTCCCTGGTGCTGCTGGGCCTGATCGTGTCGATCGCGCTGGCGCGCGGCAACGCGATCAAGGCACTGGCGATGATCTTCCTCGGCGTCCTGCTGGGCACGGTCGGCCAGGACATCTACACCGGCACGCCCCGATTCGTCTTCGGCCAGCGCGAGTTGTACGGAGGCATCGACTTCGTGTCGGTCGCCGTCGGCATGTTCGGCGTGGCCGAGATCCTGCGCAACCTGGAGAACGAGCAGACCCGCACGGCCATCGTCAGCAGGGTGAAGAACCTCTGGCCCACCCGCGAGGACCGGCGCCGGATCGTCGGCCCGATCCTGCGGGGCACCGGTCTCGGGGCCGCGCTGGGCGTCCTGCCCGGCGGTGGCCACGTGCTGGCCTCGTTCACTTCGTACGCCGTCGAGAAGCGCATCTCGAAGCGGCGGCAGGAGTTCGGGCGCGGCGCGATCGAGGGCGTCGCCGGCCCCGAGTCGGCGAACAACGCGGCCGCGCAGACGTCGTTCATCCCGCTGCTCACCCTCGGGCTGCCCGCCCATCCGGTCATGGCGCTGATGGTCGGCGCGTTCATCGTGCACGGCATCACCCCCGGCCCGAACGTCATCACCGACGAGCCCGCGCTGTTCTGGGGCCTGATCGCGTCGATGTGGATCGGCAACGTGCTGCTCGTCCTGCTGAACCTGCCGCTGATCGGCATGTGGGTGCGCATGCTGCGCATCCCGTACCAGGTGCTGTTCCCGATGATCATCCTGTTCGCCTCGATCGGCACGTACTCCCTGGGGTTCAACGCCTACGACGTCTACGCGATCGTGCTCTTCGGGCTCCTGGGCTACATCCTGATCAAGTGCGGCTGCGAGCCGGCGCCGCTGCTGCTCGGCTTCGTCCTCGGGCCCCTCCTGGAGGAGAACCTGCGGCGGGCGATGATCATCTCCCGGGGCGACGCGTCGGTCTTCCTGACCCGGCCGATCTCCGCCGTGCTGCTGGTTGTGGCTCTGGCGGCGCTCGTCGTCGCCGTCCTCCCGACGATCCGCAGGCGCCGCGAGATCGTCTTCTCCGAGGAGGATTAGGAACCCGTGGAAGGAGCAGCCGCGGAAAGGTCGCACCCACCGGGAGCACCATCGGGAATGTCCTCTCAACGCCCGGTCATATGCCCTGGCCGCAGGCTCTCGGATTGACGAATCTGGAGGCATGGGACTGAGGGCTCATGGGACAGGCTCACCCGCCGCCGGCGTTGTCGGGGGGAGTCAGGAACTCCTGGAACTCGCGGTGCCTGAACTGATACGTGGCACCGCTGACGCGCAGCAGCCGAGCCTCGCAGGCCCAGTCGAGGAAGGTCCACAATCGCAGCGGCAGCAGGCCGCGCGTGGCCGCGACGACCAGGCCGATCATGGTGCGGGCCCAGGCGATCGCGCCGAAGGCCAGGCCGAAGGTCACGCCGCCGATGAGCGCGCACACCAGCGACTCGACGACGTCCTGGTTCATGACGAACACCAGGAGGGCGGCGACACCGCCGGTGAGGCCGAAAGCCAGCCCGATCAACGGGTTGCGGTGGAGGGCCTCCCGCGGGTGGGCCAGCTCCGCGTCCCTGCTCCACCCCCCGATAGCGATCTTGAAGGCGATCCCGAGCGCGAAGGCGAGGACGAAGGCCCCGGCGACCCCCACGGCCAGCGGCAGCGGGCCGGCGTGGGCCAGCCGCAGCGGCGGCAGCCCGGTGAGCGCGCCGCACAGTCCGAACCCCAGCAGGGTAAGGGGTTCGGCGCGGATCGCCTCGGACACGGTCATGCGCTCGGCTCCCCGCCGGCCGGCCGCGGTCAGCCCGATGACCGCGCCCAGCACCAGTCCCCCTGTGCCCCCCGCGGCGACGGCGAAGACGGGGCCGAAAACCCTCCCCCCGGTCAGCACGAGCCCGGCCAGGCCGCCGAGCACGCCGGCGGGGACGCCCGCCAGGACGCCCAGCAGGCCACCGATCACGCGCCGCCGGCGAGGGACCTCGGCCCGCCCACCGGCGGCGGCGGGCCATGGCGACAACGACAGGCCGGTGGCGATGGCCACCCAGCCGGCCATGAGCGCCAAGGTGAGCGACTCCGCCGGGCCGCCGGGGTCGTCGACCGCCGAACCGGTCCAGAACGCCAGCATCGCGATGACCGCGAAGACCGCGCAGCCCAGGCAGTGCAACACCCGGACCAGGCGCCGGCCGCCGATCGGCCACAACAGGTGGGGGACGATGTCGATCGCCGTCAGGCCGGGCGGCGGCCGGTCCGACTCGGCGCCGCGGGCAGCCTGCCAGCGCAGGTGGGCCGCCAGGTGCACGAGCCACGACCGTACCTGGTCCGGCTGGTACGGGGTTTCGTGCGCGGCACGGGGCGTGAGGACGGTCGCCGCCGGTACGTACGCCTCCAGCAGCCTCCTGGCGATCCGCGCCGCCCCCTCGGCGGGGTCGAGGTCGGGATCCGTGCGGAGCAGTTCGGCCGGGTCGGCGCCGGACTCCACGGCGGTCACGGTCAGCAACAACCGCCACGGTGTGGCGACGGCGGTGTGCGCGGCCTTTCCCGCCGGTCCGGACAGCGCCGCGTGGATGGCGTCGCGGTGCATGGCGCAGGGATGTCCGTCCGGCCAGCGGGCGCGCACGTACGTGCCGATCTGCTGGGTGGTGAGGTTGTGCAGATGGATCCTGGCGGCGTTGTCGAGCACGGCCCCGGCCTCGCGAAGCTCGGTGTGACGATCGGCGCGGCAGGTCACGACGACCGTGCCCGGCCGCCGCCCGGACAGGTCGCTGTACCGGTTGAGCTCGGCCAGCAGCCCGATCGCCCGGCGCGGCGGGCCGGCCGACGGCTCGGGGTCCAGCTCGTCCAGCCCGTCCACCACCGGCAGCACCCGGCGATCCCGCACCAGCCGCTGCGCGTCCTTGGCCGCGAGCCCGAAGTCCTGCTCCAGCTGCTCGGCCACCCAGGGTTCGAACGGCCTGCCCAGGGTCCATCGGGCCGCGTTCAGGCGCACCGGCACCAGTTGCCCTTGGTCGAGCCGTCCGCCGGCGGCCAGCACCGGCTCCAGCAGTTGCAACACCAACTCGACGGCGAGCACCGTCTTGCCCGCCCCCGACTCGCCCACGACCAGCAGGCGCCGCGGGCGCAGGCCGCTGAAGAACCAGCCGATCGAGGGCAGGTCGTGCTCCACCTCGCCTGCGCCGCCGTACCAGCTGAAGGAGAGCGGCGCGATGGTGTAGCCGCCGAGCAGCCCCTTACGCGCCCTGTCCTCCTCCCGGAGCACGCGCCGTGCCAGCAGCTCGACCGCGGAGTCCGGCCTGGCGACATCGACGATCTCCATCGGGTCCGCCGGGTCCACCAGGTCCACCGGGGCCGCCGGCGGCTGGGGTGTGCGAGCCGCCGATCCGGCCAGGGCCGTCCTGGCCGCCCGCCAGCGTTCGAGCTCGTCGGGAATCAGCTCGGCCGGATAGTCGCAGTAGTGGAAGCAGGCGGTGACGAAGGCCCGTACGAAATCCCACCGCGGCAGCCGGTCGGCCTGCCGCAGGACATGCGAGGTCGTGCTCTTCGGCAACGCGTCGACCGTGGCTCCGTCCGAGCTCTCCGTCTGGCCGCCGAGGGAGCGCAGCCTGCTCAGGGACGGCTCGCCCGCCCACTGCCTGAGCAGGGCCAGCCACCGCACGAATTCCGCCGTGCTGCCGGCCTCGGCGGGATCGGGCGGCCGGGGACGCTCCGCGATCATCCGTCCGCCGTCCGCACCAGCGACCACCCGAATCTCTCCCTGCCGCGCCGCGGCCACCGTCCGTCCACGCATCGGCCCTCCAGCGTCTGGACGTGGCGCGACTCCATCAGGAAGTTGCGGGCCTCGTCGGCCGCGACCAGGTCGCGGCCGACAGCGATGGGCACGAACCCGTGCCGGGGAATATAGACCCATCGGCCGCGGTCCCAGTCATAGGGGTCGAACCAGCGGTGGCGGACCGTCCCGGACACGCGCACCTCCGGCCCGTCCCTGGTCAGGACGAACGATCCCTGCGAGCGCAGCAGGCTCATCCTGCTGACGTAGAACAGCTCCGTGCCGATGAACGCGTTGATCCGCGCGTCCCAGTAGTCGTGCAACCAGCTCGACTCCCCGTCGCCCAGCAGCCTCGCCTGCCGGGCGAGCTGCCGTTCGAACCGGCGCTGGTTCTTGCGCTCGGCCTTTTTGATCACCTTGAACGAGCGCAGCCACCGCGGCGACATCGTCCTCGACGCGCCCGCGCCGTCCATGAAGTGCTCCAGGAAGTCGGACGCGATCGGGTGGAAGTCGCGGCCGCCGTCGACGATCGAACGGAACAACGCGACCAGCTCCGGGACCGGCCGGCCCGTCCGCCGCCGAAAGCCTCGCAGAAACATGCGCGCTCTTTCCGTGATGGGGGTGGGGCCTGAGTCCTGCTTCATGTCCGGGCTCACGGGCATGTCCGGCGGTACTCTTCCTTCCCCACGTGGTTCTCCCATTCCTCGCGGGTGAGGGAGCGGCCCGCGTTGGCGCAGGCCGCGGCCACCAGGTCGGCGGGCCTGCGAACGTTCCAGAGCCGCGCGGTCCCGTCGCCGCCCACGGTGGCGACGGTCGTCCCGTCCGAACTGTAGGCGACGGCGCTCACGCCGCGGGCATGGCCTTCCATGGGGATGCCCAGCTGCCGGTTGACCCGCAGGTCCCACAGCAGCACGCCGCCGCTCGTGGAGCCGGTGGCGAGGACCCTGCCGTCCGGGCTGAAGGCGAGCGTGTTGGCCGCGCCGTCCTCGCTGATCAGGGCGACGCCGGCCGGGCGGCGTCGCGACACGTCCCACAGCCGGACGGCGTCGTCGGCGGCCGTGAAGGCCAGCGTCCCGCCGTCGGGGCTGAACTCCAGGTCGTTGACGAGCCCGCCGGCGGCCGCGGGCGGTGCACCGGGGATCTCGCGGCGGGTGGCCACGTCGAAGAGCCGCACCCGGTTGTCGAAGCCCGCGCTCGCCAGCGTCGTGCCGTCCGGGCTGATCGCCATCCCCGTGATGACGTCGGTGTGGCCGGGGACGCGGATGCGCGGCCCGGTCTCCCTGCGGCGCGCGACGTCCCAGAACGCGATGGCCTGGCCCCGCTGGACGGCGACGAACCTGCCGTCGGGGCTGAGCGTGGCCACGCCATTGAGCGTCGCGTCGTGGGCGATCTCGCGGCGGCCCGCGACGTCCCAGAGCCGCAGGCCGTCTGTGCCGGACGTCAGCAGCGTCCGCCCGCCGGGAGTGAACGCGATCATGGCCACGGAGCGGCGAGCCCCCCGGCGAACCAGCGGCGGACCGGCGGGCTGCTGCGTGGCCGCGTCCCACAACTGGATCGCGGGGTCCTCCCCGTCGGCCACGCCGGTGGCCAGGGTCCGCCCGTCGGGGCTCAGCGCGACGGCCGCCAGCGCGGGCATGGAGGTCCCGATCTGCAGGTGGACCTGCGGGTCCGCGAGGCGTACCACGCCGTCGTAGCCGGCCGCGGCGAGCAACTTCCCGTCGGGGCTGAACGCCACGCGCTCGACCGCGCTGACGTTGTCGGCGAGCACGAGCATCTGCTCCCTGCCGGCGGTGTCCCACAGAATGGTACGGCCGGTGGCGCCGGCGGTGGCGAGCCGGGTGCCGTCCGGGCTGAAGGCGACCGCGTTGAACCCGGCACTGCGATCCCTGATCACCCCCGTCTGCCTGCCTGTGGCCACGTTCCACAACCGGGCGGTGTCGTCCCAGCTCACGGTCGCGAGGGTAGCGCCGTCCGGGCTGATGGCGACATCGACGACGGCGTCGGCGTGCCCGGTGAACGGGGCGCCGAGCGGGCGGGACGTGGCGGTGTCCCAGAGCCGGGCGGTTCTGTCGTGGCCGGCGCCGGCCAGCGTCCCGCCGTCCCGGCTGAACGTCAACCCGAAGATCTTGCTCGATCGGTCAGGACCGTCCTCGGCTCGGCCCATGGGAGCCCCGTGCGGACGGCGCGTGACCGCGTCCCACTGCTGGATCACGCCTCTGCTGTCGCCGGTCGCGAAGGTCTTCCCGGCCGGGTTGTACGCGAGCGCCGTCACGACCCCCTCGTGCTTCAGCGGAGCGCCCAGCTCACGGCGGGTGGCCACGTCGTAGAACCGGACGGTGCCGAGACATGACGTGGCCAGCGTACGGCCGTCGGGGCTGAAGGCCAGCAGGACGTCTGAGCACTCGAACTTCGGCCGGGCGATCGGCGCGCCGAGCTGCCGCCGCGACGCCGTGTCCCAGAGCCGCGCGGTGCCGTCGTCGCTCCCTGTCGCGACGATCGAGCCGTCGGGGCTGAACGCCAGCGCCATGACGCCTCGCGTGTGCCCGGTGAGCGTTCCACGGCCGGTGCGGGTCGCCGCGGACAACACGCGGTTGCCGGCCTCGTCGGTGGGCGCTATGCGCCACGCCGCCACGGCCAGCATCGAGGACAGCGCGGTGTCGCCGGTGACCTCGCTCTGCGCGGAGAGCTGGCGGGAGATCGCCACCTTGCGCTGGTGGTCGGCCTCGTTCGCCGCGTTGACGGCGACGCCGGCCGCGAGGAGGGCCAGCACCGACAGCACCCCCAGGCCGGACATGACGAGACGACGGCGGCGGCTCGCCCGCCGTGCCTCCCGCGCGGACGCCGCGATGAAGCTCTCCGCGACGGGGCCGGGCGGGGGGAAACTGTCGGGGTCGCGGTCCCAGTTGGGCCGGCTGTCCTGGACGGCCAGCAGCCGGGGGCCCCGATAGAGGAAGGCGGGGTCTCGGTGGTTGTCGGCCCACTGCGCGGCGGCGTCCAGGAGCAGGTCGTACACCGCCTGCGCGGCGAGGTCGGGTTCGAGCCACTGCCGCAGGGTCGGCCAGGCTGTCAGGAGCGCGTCATGGGCGAGCTCGGCGGTGTCCTCGTGCAGGGTGAGCAGGCGCCGGTCGGCGAAGGCGGACAGCAGCGCCGCGGCCCGCTCCCGGCCCTCCTCCGAGCCCGCGGACACGGCGGCGCGCAGCTCGGCCAGCGTCGCCCTGCGCCGCGCCACCTGACCTCCCGCGGTGATCACCGTCATCCGCCGGAAGAACCTGAGCGCGGCCTTGCGATCCTCCGGCGGCAGCCCTGCGAGGGCCTCGTCGGCCGTACGCCGCACGGAGTCGCGGACCCGGCCGGAGTCCTCGTAACCCCGGACGGTCAGGGTGTCGTTCTCGCGCCTCTCCCAGGTGTTGCGCAGCGCCTGCGAGAGCAGGGGCAGGGCCCCGGCCTCGTAACGATCGCCGGCGGCCCGGCCGGCACGCAGCTCGCCGAGGATGATCTCCACCAGACCGGGTTCGAGCTCCAGGCCCACCGCGGCCGCGGGGCCGGTGATGGCCAGCCTGAGGTCCGGCTCCGTCATCGGCTCGACGATGACCTGGCCGTCCTGAATGGCCTCGGCGAACTGCGGGTAGGCGGCGCAACGATCCCAGTAGTCGGCGCGCACGCCGACGATCACCGCGGCGCCGTTCCGGCCCTCGGCCATGGCGTGCAGAGCGCGCACGAACGCCTGGCGCTCGTGCTCGTCGGTCACCAGGGTGAACAGCTCCTCGAACTGGTCCACCACGAGGACGAAACGGCCGGTCCGCGAGGCCGCCTCCCCCGGATCGTCCCGTAATCGTGCGGCCGCCGCGTCGACGAGCCCGCCGAACGCCTGCGCCCATGCTTCGGCGAGCGCGCGAAACGGCTTCGCTGTCGGCGTCATGAGCAGGCGTGGCCAGTCCTGTGATCCGGGGAGCGGCAACATTCCCTCCGCCAGCGCCGGCATCAACCCCGCGCGCAGCAGCGACGACTTGCCCACACCCGAGGCGCCCGAGACCAGGAGGATGGAACCATGCCGCGCCGATCGCCGTCCGAGGCGGTCCAGGAGGTTGTGGGTCGCCCGCGCACGCCCGAAGAACAGCTCGGCTTTGCCTCCCTCGAACGGCACAAGACCTTGGTAAGGGCACACATCGTGGGAATGGCCGCCCCCAGCTCGCTCGCCCATGGCGCTCATTCTGGCCAATCGCCCGCATCCCCATCAATCACATTGCGACCGGCAGCCGGCCCATTCCACCCGTCCAATTCCGTGCAATGTCGTCCGACCAGTGGCCTGAACAGCCGGGACACGGTTTCGATGGTCCTGTTCGTCCGCACCTGCCAGGGCGACGAAGAAGACGGGGGTGTCGCAGTCGTGGATCCCGGTGCCGGAATGTCGCTGGGGGCGCTGCTGCGCATGTGGCGCCGGCGGGCGCTGCTGACGCAGGAGCAACTCGCCGAACGGGCCGGTCTCAACGTCAGGACCGTACGCCGGCTGGAGAACAGGGCGCTCCTGCGGCCGCGCGCCACCTCTGTTCTGCTGCTGGCCAAGGCGCTGGAGCTGGACGGCGCGGAGCTGGCGATGTTGAACGCCGCCGCTCGCGGCCGCCCCGCTCCCGCTGGACGCGACGATCCGGCGGTGACCGATTCGCGGCCGTGGACGGTTCCCCGGCAGTTGCCCGCCGATGTCGCCGTGCCGGCCGTGCGGGAACGCGAGCTGGCGATCGTGGCGGACCGCCGCAGCGTCGTCTGCGTCAACGGCATGGCCGGCACGGGCAAGACGACGCTGGCCGTGCGCGCCGCCCACCGGCTCGCACCGCTGTTTCCCGACGGTCAGCTCTTCGTGGACCTGCACGCCCATTCCGGGGCGACGGCACCGGTCGAGCCGGGCGCGGCCCTCACCCGCGTGCTGCGCACGCTCGGCGTTCCCTGCGAGCACATCCCCTGGCATCTCGACGACCGCGCCGCGCTGTACCGCAGTGTGCTGGCCAGGCGGAAGATCCTGATCGTCCTGGACGACGCCGCCGACGAACACCAGCTCCATCCGCTGCTGCCCGCCGCCCCGGGCTGCCGGGTCATCATCACCAGCCGTCGCCGCCTGACCTGTCCGGGCGATGCCCGAAACCTGTCGCTGGACGTCCTGCCGGTGACGGAGGCGGTCGCCCTGTTCACCCGCCTGGCCGGGCGGGAGGGGGACGCGGGCGCCCCGGTGGGCGTCCTGGTCGAGGTCGTGCGGCGCTGCGGGCTGCTGCCCCTCGCCATCCGCATCGCCGCCGCCCGGCTCCGGGCGCACCCCGCCTGGGACGTGCGTCATCTGCTCGACTCGCTGGCCGGCGACCGGCTGGGCGAGCTGGCGGCCGGGCGGCACAGCGTCGCCGCCGCCCTGGACCGGTCCTACGAACGGCTGCCCGCCGAGCAACAACAGGCGTACCGGCTGCTGGGCTCGGTCGTCCGCCCGGAGTTCGGCCTCGACGCGGCCGCCGCTCTGCTGGACATGACCGCGGTGCAGGCGAGACGGCTGCTGGACCACCTGCTGGACGCCCATCTCCTGCAGGAGCCGGGCCCCGGCCGATATCGGCTCCACGACCTGGTCCACGGCCACGCCTCGGCGTTGTGGTTGTCGGCCGGTCTCAGCGGGCCGGCGGAGTGCGAGGTCGCATCGCTCCACGAGATGGCAGGGGTCCACTTCGGCGTCGAGTGACAGCCCCGGCGCGGGTCGCCTTCACCCGCGGGAGTCCGGCCCCGCGTCCGGCGAGCCGGGCGGTGAAGTGCGCACCATCCGCCGGGCACCGCGGTCGTCGCGGAGTTAGGCTCAAAGCCGTATCCGTCCCGCGACCTCCGAGGGGTCAGCATGTCAACCATGGTGATGACCGGCGGCACTGCGGGATTCGGGGCCATCGCCGCTGAGCGGCTGATGTCAGGTGAAACCCGGCTGATCCGGGGCGCGCGCCGGCCGACCTCCGCAGGCGAGTCCGTTCCTCTCGACCTGACCGGGCTCGACTTGGTGCGAGCGTTCGCGACATCGGTCCGCGAACGGCTGGGCGACACGTCCGTCAACGCGTTGCTGCTCAACGCAGGCGTGATCCTTCCCGATGTCGATGGCCGAACCGTCGACGGCTTCGAGAAGACTTTCGCCGTCAATCACCTTGCCCACTACCTGCTGTTACGCCTGCTCCTGCCCACCCTGGCGGACGGGGCGATCGTCGTACTCACCACCAGCGGCACACACGATCCCGCCACCCGCGCCGGGCTGGCGACGCCGCGCCACGCCGACGCGAACCTGCTGGCGCACCCCGATCGCGATCCCGGCCGTGACACCCGGCCGCGCAAGGCGGGAGAGCACGCCTACACCGCGTCCAAGCTGTGCGCCGTCCTCACGGCCCGAGCATTGTCCCATCACCCCGATTCCCAGGCCAGACGCCTCAGGGTGGTCGCCTACGATCCGGGGCAGGTGTTCGGGACAGGACTGGCCAAGGGCATGCCCTTCCCCTTGCGCACGGCCTGGTCGCTGCTCGGCACGCGGACGCTGAGCCGGCCGATGAGCCGGCTCAACCGCAGTTTCAACAGCCGCGACGCCGCTGGAAACACCTTGGCCGACCTGGCTCTAGGACGCGCGGCGCCCCCGGACGGGCACACGTACGCCGCCCTCCGGCGAGCGCGGCTCACCTGGCCGGAACCGTCGGAGCTGGCACGCGGCGACGAGCTCGCACAGGCGCTGTGGAAAGACAGCGCCAGGCTCGTCGGCCTGCCGGACTGACGCGGATCACCACCTCACGCCCGCCGCCTCCACGACGGCAGGCCAGGAGGCGCCGCGGTGCTGCCGGCCCCGGCTTGGGCGGCGCTCGTCGTCGCCGTCCTCCCGACGATCCGCAAGCGCCGCGAAAGGGGCGTTCACCGAGGACGACGAGGCAGCTCGTCGGCAAGTTTCATGAAATTTCATGAGCCGGGTGATGGCCTGGCCGGGGCGTTCGGGCTGCTCACAACACCTGCGAAGGAGTCCGTGCGCGGCCCACGGGAGCCCGCCGTTGTTGACAGCCGGCAAGGCCGCCCGTGAAGGTAGCAGTCAACCGCCGCCTCCACATCGACATGAACAGGACGGTGACGGTTGGGAGCGCTCCCATCATCCCGGACCCACTTCGCCGGACAGACGGAGAACGCACGATGCAACCTCACGAGCCCGCCGTACCCACCCGCCGGGCGCTTCGCGTCCTCACCATCGTGGCCGCGGCCCTGCTCTGCCTGCTGCCGTGGGCCGAGTCGGCCTCGGCCCACGGGTCGATCGTCGACCCCGCCTCACGCAACTACGGCTGCTGGCAACGCTGGGGCAACGACCACCTGAACCCCGCCATGCAGCAGGAAGACCCCATGTGCTGGCAGGCATGGCAGGACAACCCGAACGCCATGTGGAACTGGAACGGCCTCTACCGCAACAACGTCGGCGGCAACCACCAGGCAGCCGTCCCCGACGGCCAGCTCTGCAGCGGCGGCCACGCCGAGGGCGGCCGCTACCGCTCCCTCGACGCCGTGGGCGCGTGGAAGACCACCAACATCGGCACCAACTTCCGGCTCCACCTGTACGACCAGGCCAGCCACGGGGCCGACTACTTCCGCGTCTACGTCACCCGCCAAGGCTTCAACCCCGCCACCCAGCCGCTCACCTGGAGCAGCCTGGAGCTGGTACGCGAGACCGGCCGCTACGCCCCGAGCCAGGACATCACCTTCGACGCCAGCGCGCCGGGCCGCAGCGGTCGCCACGTCGTCTTCACCATCTGGCAGGCCTCGCACATGGACCAGGCGTACTACATCTGCAGCGACGTCAACTTCTCCTGAGGACCCTGACAGCTGAGAGCCCGGCGAGCCGACGGCCCGATGCTGACCCCGCACGTGATCCCCGCCGGGCGGCCCGGCGGGGATCACGGCGCGGACGGCAGGGACAGCGGGGACACCGCAGCACACCGCAGGGACACCGCGGGCACACCGCGGGCACACCGCGGGCACACCGCGAAGACACCGCAGGGACGCTGCGAAGACACCGCGGTGGCACGGTCGCCCCGCAGGTGGTGTCGCATGCCCGCGAAACGCGAGGCGACGCCTCGACCTCACAGTTCGGTGCCGTGTCTCGTCGTACGGGTAAGTTCAGATGCGACCGAGGGAGCCTGCGGCATTATGACCACCCCACCCGAGCCGGCACACGCCCGGCCCGATCCGGGCCTGAACGCGATCATGAGCGAGCGGCGTCACCTGATCAATCTCGCCTACCGGCTCCTCGGCTCCCTGGCCGACGCGGAAGACGTCGTGCAGGAGACGTACACCCGCTGGTACGCCATGTCCCGCCAGCAGCAGGACGCCATCGACTCTCCCGGCGCCTGGCTGACAAGGGTGGCCAGCCGCATCTGCCTCGACCTGCTCAGGTCGGCACGGGCCCGGCGCGAGCGCTATGTGGGCGAATGGATTCCTGAGCCGCTGCCCGAACACACGGAGTGGAGCGCCGCCCGGCCGGGCGCCACCGGGACCGACCCGGCCCAGCATGTCACCCTCGACGAGTCGGTCAACATGGCCTTCCTCGTCGTGCTCGAATCCATGACTCCCGCCCAGCGGGTGACGTTCATCCTGCACGACGTCTTCCGCTACTCCTTCGCCGAGGTGGCCGAGATCGTCGGGCGCACCCCGGCGGCCTGCCGCCAGCTGGCCACCTCGGCCCGCCGCCGCATCCGCACCGCGCAACCGCCCTCGGCCCCCGCGGCCCGGCAGGCCGGCATCGTCAGGGACTTCAAGCAGGCGTGGGAGGCCAAGGACATCGACGCCCTCGTCAACCTCCTCGACCCCGACGTCACGGGCACCGCCGACGGCGGCGGAGTCGTCAACGCCGTGCTCCGCCCGATCGAAGGCCGCGAGCGCCTCGCGCGGCGCTTCGTCGAGATCGCCCGCATGGCGCCCGACGTGAGCATCCTGGAGCGCACGGTCAACGGCCGGCCCGGACTGGTGGCCCAGCAGGACGGCGCCACCGTCGTGGTGATGGCGTTCGACGTCGCAAGCGACCGGATCAAGCGCATCTGGGCCGTGCTCAATCCAGAAAAACTCCGGTCTTGGACGGAAAACTGACCGTACGCCAGGGCGATTGAATATCTGAAGCGGAAATATCATTCCGCCGGCCATGCCGGCGCGGACGGGTTTTCGGATAGGCCAGGAATTTCGACGGTCAGGAAATCGCCCGCGCCGGGAATGAGAGGCGGGAATAGGTATCGCGGGTTCGAGGGCCGGCGCAGCCGTCGTCATCTCCTTTCGTGTGCGAGAGGGCGCGACGGCGCGAGCAGCGTGGACAGCGCCCAGCGTCCGGGGCCGAGGACGGCGACGAGCAGGAAACCCCAGCAGAAGAGCGCGGCCTTCTCCCCTCCGTTCTGGATCGGGAGGAGCGCTTGAGGCTGGTGGACGAAGAAGTAGGCGTAGGCCATGCTGCCTGAGCAGATGACGGCGGCGGCACGCGCGCCCAGGCCGAGCATGACGAGGACGCCGCCGATCAGCTGGATGACCGCGGCCCACCAGTCGGGCCACTGTCCGATGCCGGGCACCGCGCCGTGCGGACCGCCCAGCACGTCGAAGAGCGTCGCCGCGCCGTGGCAGGCGAACAGCAGCCCTATCACGATCCGGCACAGAGCCAGGAAGAGCCCCTGATTCTTGATCTGTGAATCCACCGCGGTGTCCTTTCAAGGGGGGAAGGTACGGGTGTGGTGCCGGGCTCGGGGAAAGAATCGTGGGAGCGCTCCCAAACTGGTTCTACAAAAAAGTCGACACATGTCAATGCCGGGTCAACCGGTGGGCCCGCCACCCAACGCGGGATATACGCGCCAAAATGGCCGGACACTTCCATGGCGATTATTCCGGTCCATGAAACTTTCATCCGCGCACGAAGGCGGTCCGGCCGTCACGAGACTCTCCAGGGCCGTCGCGGGGCGACGCCCCGCCCGGCGGGCGCCGCACCCGGGGTGACGCGGGGCCCGCTCGGCGCCACCGTCGTCCTCGGTCCGCTGTGGGGCCTCTGGCACCTGCCGCTGTTCCTGAGCGAGTGGGGTGGATGGCCGGACGTCACCTGGTTGAGGGTCGGCGAGTTCGTCGCCTTCGCCTGCGTCTTCAGCGTGATCGTCACCTGGGTGTTCAACCGGACCGGTCAGAGCCTGCCGCTGGTCATGCTGCTGCACGTCAGCGTCAACAACTTCATGTCGATCGTCTACTCGGACATGTTCCCGTCGATCGCCACCGCCGAGCACGCGGGCCGGGTCACTCTCCTCGCGGGCACCACGGCGGCGTTCCTGGTGATCGTCGCGACCCGAGGCCGGCTCGGCTACCGCCCGGCCGAGGAGCCCGTACAGGAGCCCTCACAGGAGATCACCCATCGGCGGTGAACTGCCACGGCGCAGAAGCGGGCGTGGGACCGGCAGCCGGTCCCACGCCCGACGCGTGTCAGCCCCGGCTTAAGCCGGTCGGTATCGGCGAAAGACAGGTGTCATTCCGGCGCAAACGGGACATCACGGCAGCGCCTTCTCAGCCGCCGTGACGGATGATCCACTTTTTCTGTCAACCGCATTGACAACGGCCTTGTTCCGGCCGATGCTTTCTTCGCTGCACGCCCGATTTTTGACCACCGCGCCCATTATTTGGGCATCCGGGAGAAGCCCACGCCGTGTTCGCGATTGATCGCCAGAAACCCGAGGCCGGACGCGCCCCCACGCGCCCCATGGAGGGCGGCGTGGGATCGGGAGTCCGCATCGGTGGCACACTGACCTGCCATTTACTGCCGGCGAGAGCGAGCGCGCCGTGAATGTCCTCACCGATGCCACGAGCCGGCTGCTCTCCCGCTGGTGCGACCTGCCCTGCTCGCCGATCGCCTCATCCATCGCCCGCCGCTGGGTGTCGGGGATGCTCACCTCCTGGGAGCTGCCGCTCTCCCCCGCGAACGAGGCGACGATCGCCGAGCTGACCAGCGAGCTGGTCACGAACGCGGTCCAGCACGCCGCCCCGCCGCCGTGCGGATCCTCCGCGATCAGGATCAACGTACGGGCCGGAGCCGCCACGATCTGGCTGGCGGTCTGCGACCACGACCCCACCCTCCCCACACGCCGGGCTCCCGACTTCCTCGCCGAGAGCGGGCGCGGGTTGTTCCTGGTGGAGGCGCAGGCCGACCAGTGGGGTGCGGTCCAGCACGAGAACGGCAAGTACGTCTGGTTCAGCCTGCAGTGCCACGGCGGCGCCCGGCCCGCGAGCACGATGCCGCCCACCGACCCATCCGGTTGCCACGAACGCTAAGGAGAACACCATGGCCCCCGTCGTCCTCCCCCACGACGTCACCGGCTCCGGGCCGCACCACGTGATCGTGTTGCACGGCTGGTTCGGCGACCGCAGCTCCTTCAGGAAGGTCCAGCCCTACCTGGACGGCGACGCCTTCAGCTACGCCTTCCCCGACTACCGGGGGTACGGCGAAGCGCGCGACCTCACCGGCGAGTACTCCCTCTCCGAGATCTCCGGCGACGTGATCGCGCTCGCCGACAAGCTGGGCTGGGAGACGTTCTCCCTGGTCGGTCACTCGATGGGCGGGACGGCGATGCAGCGCGTGATGCTGGACGCGCCCGGGCGGGTGCGCAGGCTCGTCGGCATCTCCCCGGTGCCGGCCTCCGGCGTGCCGTTCGACGACCAGAGCTGGGCGCTGTTCTCCGGGTCCGCCGAGGAGCCCGCCAACCGCCGCGCCATCATCGATCTCACCACCGGCAACCGGCTTCCCGGCGCGTGGCTCGACGAGATGGTGGCCGGCTCGCTGGGCAACTCCACGGTGACGGCCTACCGCACGTACCTCGACGCCTGGGCCAAGACCGACTTCCACACCGAGGTGACCGGTTCCGCCACGCCGGTGCTCGTCATCGCCGGCGAGCACGATCCCGCGCTCTCCGCCGACGTCATGCGGGGCACCTTCCTGCAGTGGTACACCGACGCCGAGCTGCTGACCTTCGCCGACGCCGGCCATTACGCGATGGACGAGACGCCGCTGGCCCTGGTGTCGGCCATCGAACGTTTCCTGGCCGCCTGACCGATCCCTTGGAGGGTTGCCCGTGAGTACGACGGTCAACGTGTTCGACCCGCGTATCTACGCACAGGGCATCCCGCACGAGACGTACCGCCTGCTACGTGACCACGACCCCGTGCACTGGCAGGAGGAGCACGAGGTCGGCGACTGGCCGGCCGGGCCCGGGTTCTGGGCGGTGACCCGCCACGCGGACGTCGTGCGCGTCCTGCGGACGCCCACCGAGTTCAGTTCCTGGCTCGGCGCCACCCAGATCCGCGACCCCGACCCCGCCGACCTGTCGTTCATCCGGCGGATGATGCTCAATCTCGATCCGCCGGATCACGGGCGGCTCCGGCGGATCGTCTCCGGCGTGTTCACCCCCAGGCGCATCGGACGTTTCACCGCCGGGATCGCGACGCGGGCCCGGCTGCTCGTCGACGAGATCGCGGAGCGGGGCGAGTGTGACCTGCCGGTGGACGTGACCGACGACTACCCGATCCACAACCTCGCGGACCTCCTCGGCATCCCGCTCGCCGATCGCGGCCAGATCCTGGAGTGGACCAACCGCGTGATCGGCTATCAAGATCCCGACCATGCGACCGTCGCCCGCGGCCCGGACGGCGAACCGGTCAACCCGCGTTCCCCGGCGATGCTCAAGGACATGTTCGCGTACGCCCACGCGCTCGCCGCCCGCAAGCGCCGGGAGCCGGCGGACGACCTCATGACCGCGCTGGCCACGGCAGAGGTGGACGGGCAGCGTCTCACCGACCCCGAGCTGTCGATGTTCTTCTTCCTCCTGGTCATCGCGGGCAACGACACCGTGCGTTCGGCCCTGCCCGGCGGGCTGGCCGCGTTGCTCGGCCATCCCGACCAGCATCGCCGGCTGCTCGGCGACCCGGAGCTGCTCGATACGGCCGTCGAGGAGATGTTGCGCTGGCATCCGCCGGTGCTCAGCTTCCGCCGCACCGCCGTACGCGACCTGGTGCTGGACGAGCGGCCCATCACCGCAGGGGACAAGGTCGTCGTCTTCCACGGCGCGGCCAACTTCGACGAGCGGCGGTTTTCCGACCCGATGCGTTTCGACATCGCGCGCCGGCCCAACGACCACGTCTCGTTCGGGGACGGGCCGCACGTGTGCCTCGGCGCCCGGTTCGCCCGGCTGCAGCTGCGCACCTTCTACCGGGAGCTGCTCTGGCGGCTGCCGGACGTGCGGCTCGGCGGACCTCCCGAGCGGCTGGTGTCGAACTTCATCGGCGGCATCAAGCACCTGCCGCTGCGCTACACCCCCGCACCTCGCCTGGGCGCCGCATGAGCGCCGACCAGCCCGGCGCGGCGGGATCGAAGACGATCGACACCGGCCTGCGGCTGCTGGAAATCCTGAAGGACCATCCGGACGGGTTGACGATCAGCGAACTCGCGCGGCTGGCCGCGATCCACCGCAACGCGGTCTCCCGCCACCTCGTCGCGCTCGGCAACCACCGGCTGGCCGCCCGGGTCGGCAACCGCTTCACCCTGGGCCTCGGCATCGTGGAGCTCAACGCCGCCGTGCAGCACCGGCTGCGCAGCGCGGCCTCCGCGGCGTTGCAAAGGCTGGCCGACACCTGCAACGCCACCGCGTTCATCACGGTGCTCGACATCGACGAGAACCAGGCGGTCGTGCTCACCGTGGCCGAGCCGCGCGCCTCGCAGATCCACGTCACCTATCGCGCGGGCACCCGGCACCCCGCGAACCGCGGCGCCTCGGGGATCGCGATCCTGGCGGGCCGTCCGCCCCGCCCTGGCGAACGCCCCGAGATAGCGCAGGCCCGCGCCGCCGGCTACTCGGTCACCGAAGGCGAGCTGCAGCCGGGGGCCTGGGGTGTCGCCGCCCCGATCTCCATCGCAGGACGTCCGGCCCACGCGAGTGTCGGCATGGTGACCATCGGAGAGCGGGACGCGAACGAGATCGCCCCCATCGTGCTCCGCACCGCGACGGAGATCGCCCGGTTCCTCTAGCTTCCGTGTGGGGCGGGCCCGCGCGCGTGGTGAGCCGGTGTTGAGGTCAGCGTTCTGAGGCGGCGGTCCGGGTCTGGACCTCGCGCACCCGCTCCACCTCCAGCTTGCTCGTCCGGTCGAACCGGTAGATGCCGTTCTCCTCCTGGAACACGTCGGTCAGCTGCGTGTAGCAGTATCCGAACATGTCCGGATCCTCCAGCAGCACCTCGGTCAGCCCGGCGAACCGCGCGTGGAACTCGTCCTCGGTCCGCACCCGCTGCCCGTATCCCCAGGACGTCTGCCGGTCCGCCCTCTGATCGGTCCCGGCCAGCTCTGGGTTCCACCAGATCCCGCCGTACTCGCTGACGAAGTACGGCTGCCCCCGGTACGCCACGGAGATGGGCCGGCCGTCGGCGTCGTTGACGAACGGCTCGTCCCTCTTCAGGCCGGACATCAGCCCGGCGAAGGCGGTGGGCTCCTGCTCGTAGTTGTGCGAGTCGTAGATGTCGGTCTCCGGCACCCGGTGGCTGTAGCCGGACGCATCGATGACCGGGCGGGTGGGGTCGGCGAGCTTCGTGGCCAGGTACATGCCGTGGGTGACGTCGTCGAGCTGGGAGACGTGGTCGTGGATCGGCTGCCGGGTCTCGTTGAGCGGGCACCAGCCGATGATCGACGGGTGTGAGACGTCCCGTTCCAGGACCTCCAGCCACTGCGTGATGAAGGACGCGGCCGGCAGCTGCTCGCTCCCGTCGTGGGCGCCCCAGTCGCCGAACTCCCCCCACACCAGGTAGCCCAGCCGGTCGGCGTGGTACAGGAAACGTTCCTCGAACACCTTCTGGTGCAGGCGTGCCCCGTTGAAGCCCGCGGCCAGCGCCAGCTCGATGTCCCGCAGCAGCGCGGCGTCGCTGGGCGCGGTCATCAGGCCGTCGGGGTAGTAACCCTGGTCGAGGACGAGCCGCTGGAACACGGGACGGCCGTTGATGAGGACGCGCTTGCCGTCGATCGCGATGGAGCGCAGCCCGGCGTAGGCATCCACGGAGTCCGTGACGGCGCCGCCGGCGTCGAGCAGCTCCACTTTGACGTCGTAGAGGTGGCCGTCGCCCGGCTCCCACAGGCGCACCCGCTCCTCCGGTATCTCCAGGCGCACGGAGGGGGCGAGGTCGGCGTCGGCGCGGGCGGTCGCGGTGGCGACGGCACCGTCCTTGTCGGCGACGGTCACGCGGATCGAGCTGCCGGGGCGGTTGCCGGACAGCGGGGTGACCACGGCGAAGGAGGAGGTCGCGACGTCAGGGGTGATGCGCGGGCGGCGCAGGTGCACGTCGGGGACGGGCTCCAGCCACACGGTCTGCCAGATCCCCGTCGTGCGGGTGTAGAGGCACTCGTAGTTCGCGTACCGGGTCGACTGCTTGCCCCGCGCCTGGGGTCCGCGGCGGGGGTCGCGGGCGCGTACCACGATCGTGGCGTCCTCACCGGGACGCGCCACGCCCGACAGGTCGGCCGTGAACGGGGAGAAGCCGCCGCGGTGGCGGGCCACCTCGACGCCGTTCACCCACACGGTGGCGTCGTGATCGACGGCGCCGAAGTGGAGCAGCGTCCGGCGGCCCGCCCACGCGGCCGGGACCGTCACGGTGCGGCGGTACCACACCGCCTCCATGAAGTCGGTGTGCCCGAGGCCGGACAACCCCGACTCCGGCGCGAAGGGGACGGTGATCGTCCCGGAGAGCTCACGTTCGCGCAGGCCGCGCTCCAGGCCGGAGTCTCCGGCGTCGACCTCGAACTGCCACCATCCATTGAGGTTGAGCCAATCCTGCCGGACCATCTGCGGGCGGGGATATTCCGGTCGGGGCACGGCGGAACTCGGCATCTGTCAACCTTCCGGAATTGGCAAATACGGGCAAGTCAAGACCTTTTGCTACGTAGCAGAGTGTGCCACACTCCCTCCAACCGGAGTCAACATCCGGCTAACCCCCGGTGTGAGGGCTGGCCGGACCCTCTGCGAGGAAGCACCTTATGAGCAAGTGGCCCGATCCCCGCCTCTCCCGGCGAAGGGTGCTGCAGGCCGCGGGACTCTCCGCCCTGCTCGCCGGCTGCGGTACGGGACCCGCCGCGCGAAGCACGCGAGAGATCGTCTTCTGGCACCTCATGACCGGCGGTGACGGCGAGCGGATGAACGCGATCGTGACCAAGGCCGACGCCGACATGCCCAACGCCGAGATCAAGCAGGTCGTGCTGGCGTGGGGCGCCCCCTACTACACCAAGCTCGCGATGTCGGCGGCCGGCGGCCGTGCACCCGACCTCGGCATCGTGCACATGTCGCGCCTGACCGGGTACGCCCCCGGCGGCCTGCTCGACCCCTGGGACCTCGCCCGGCTCGCCCCCTACGGCATCAGCGAGTCGACGTTCACGGCCCCGGCGTGGAAGAGCTCGATCGTCAACGGCAAGGTCTACGCCCTGGCCCTCGACTCGCACACGTTCGTGGCGTTCTTCAACACCGAACTGGCCGACAAGGGCGGGCTGCTCGAATCCGGCGGGAAACTGCCCGAGATCAAGAGCCTGGACGACCTGAAGAACCTCGGCCGGGAGTTCAAGAAGCTCACCGGCCACAAGTACGGCATCTCGTACGGCTTCCTCGGCGACGGCGCCCAGCTGTGGCGCCTGTTCTGGACCTTCTACACCCAGCACGGCACCACCTTCGACCTGACGGGTGACACGTTCGGCTACGACGCCGAGGCGTTCGGCGAGTCGGTCGAGACGATGCGCAGCCTGGTCGACGGCGAGGTCGCCTCCAACAGCGCCGACTACGCCACGGCGAGCTCGTGGTTCATCGGCGGCGACACCGGCCTGGCCTTCTCCGGCGTCTGGGAGCTCCCGCAGTACCAGGACGCGAAGATGCCCCTCGGCGCCATGCCGATCCCGAACATGTTCGGCATGGACGTCGACTCGACCTGGGGAGATTCGCACACGTTCGTCCTGCCCCATCAGGACGACCCCGACGAACAGCGGCGGGAGCTGGCCTACGAGGCCGTCGCGAACATCCTCAAGAACTCGTTGCCCTGGGGTCAGGCCGGGCACACGCCCGCCTACCAGCCCGTCGTCACCACACCGGAGTTCAAGGCGCTGCGGCCGAACAACGACTACGCGGTCACGGCGACGTACCTCCACTACGACCCGCCGTCCTCCTTCACCGGCTCGGCCTCGAGCTTCATGGACCAGTTCCGCAACAGCATCCAGAACGCGCTCACCGGCCAGACCTCGGTCAAGGACGCCGTCGCCACCTTCGCCGAACGCGTCAACGTCCTCATGTCCAAGGCGGTGCAGCGATGACGTCGGCCACTCTCGCGAAGAAGGGCGCCACGACCCAGGCGGCCACGACGCGGTCGAAGTCCCTCAGGAGCCGGAGCGGGCTCCTCTACGTGCTGCCGTTCTTCGTGACCTTCGTGCTCTTCCTGCTCTGGCCCCTGATCTACGGGATCTGGATGAGCTTCACCGACCGCGACCTCGCGGCCGGGGCCGAGCCCGAACTGGTCGGGTTCGCCAACTACGCCGAGGCCCTCACGGACCCGATGGTGTGGACGACGTTCGGCAACACGGTGCTGTTCACCGTGATGACCACGATCCCGCTGGTCGTGCTGGCCCTCGCGGCGGCACTGCTGGTCAACATGGGGCTGCCGGGGCAGTGGGTCTGGCGCATGGCGTTCTTCGTGCCGTACCTGCTCGCCTCGACCGTGGTCAGCCTCTTCTGGGAGTGGCTCTACAACCCCGAGCTCGGGTTGATCAACTCCGTGCTCGGCGTCTTCGGGATCGAGGGCGAGAGCTGGTTGCAGGACCCGGGCTTCGCCATGGCAGCCATCGCGGTCGCCACCACGTGGTGGACACTCGGGTTCAACTTCCTGCTCTATCTGGCCGCGTTGCAGAACATCCCCGGCACGGTCTACGAGGCCGCCTCGATCGATGGGGCGGGCAAGTGGCGGCAGTTGTTCTCGATCACGATGCCGCTGCTGCGGAACATCACCATGCTCATCCTCGTGCTGCAGGTGCTGGCCTCGCTCAAGGTGTTCGACCAGATCTTCCAGATGACGGCCGGCGGCCCTGACGACTCCACCCGCTCGATCCTGATGTACGTCTACGACACCGGTTTCACGAACTACCGGCTCGGCTACGCCTCGGCGATCTCGTACATCTTCTTCGCCATCATCCTGATCCTGTCGCTGCTGCAGCTGCGGTTCGCCCGGAGGTCCGACCAGTCATGAGAAGCATCAATCCCGGGCGCGTCGTGGCCTTCGTGGTGCTGGCCCTGTTCAGCCTCCTGATGCTGGCGCCGTTCCTGTGGGCGATCAACACCTCGTTCAAGACCGAGGTGGACGCCGGCGCCAGCCCCGTGACGATCCTCCCCGAGGGCGGCTACACCTGGGACACCTACGCGAACCTCTTCCAGATGGGCAGCATCCCCACCTGGATGATCAACAGCCTGATCGTGGCGACCGGCGTCACGATCATCACGCTGGTGATCTCCGCGCTGGCGGGCTACGCGTTCTCGCGGCTGGACTTCACCGGGCGCAAGGTGCTCCTGGGCCTCACCGTCGCCTCGATCATGGTCCCCGGGACGATCTTCATCGTGCCGCTCTTCGACGAGATGCTCGCCTTCAACATGGTGGACACGTACTGGGGAATCATCCTTCCCCAGGTGGTCGCGCCGGTGATGGTGTTCATCCTCAAGCGGTTCTTCGACAACATCCCCCGCGAGCTGGAGGACGCCGCGCGGGTGGACGGAGCGGGGTCGTTCCGCATCTTCCTGCAGATCGTGCTGCCGCTGTCGCGGCCGATCATCGCGGCGGTGGCGATCTTCACGTTCGTCGGCGCGTGGAACAACTTCCTGTGGCCGTACATCGTGACCAACGACCCCGATCTCATGACCCTGCCCGTCGGCCTGGAGACCGTCTCCACCGGCTTCGGCGTCGTCTTCGCCGAGAACATGGCCAAGTCCGTGCTGGCCGCGCTGCCCCTGATCGTCGTGTTCCTGTTCTTCCAGCGGCAGATCATCAAGGGCATCGCCACCACCGGGCTCGGCGGTCAGTGACCGGCCTCACCACGGGACGCAGGCGTCGCGGTCGTCCCTACTGACTCGACTCGCGCACCTTCAGATGGAAGTCGACCATGATGTGCGGCTTGCGCCCACTGGGCTTTCCGGTGATCTGCTCGTGGAGCATCGCGACGGCGTTGGCGGCCATCGACTCGACGTCGGGAGAGACGGAGGTCAGCGACGGCGTCGAGTAGCCTGCCTCCTCCACGTCGTCGAAGCCCACCAGCGCGACCTCCTTCGGCACCCGGACGCCCCTGGCCTGCAGCGCCCGGAGCGCCCCGAGGGCGATGGAGTCGTTCATCGCGAAGATGGCGTCCGGCATCGGGAGCCCGGAGCCGAGATGCCGCTCGATCGCCTGCCGGCCGCCCTCGCGGGTCCAGTCGGCCCTGACCAGCAGGGTTTCGTCGGCCGACAGCCCCGCCTGCGCCACGCCTTCGAGAAAGCCCCGCGCGCGCATGCGTGCCGTCAGCCCTCCGTCGGGGTCGTAGCCGAGCAACATCAGCCGCCGCCTGCCCGTGTCGACCAGGTGGCGGGCCACCGCCAGGGACGCCTCACGGTTGGGGATGCCGACGTGGCAAACCTGGCCCTCCAGCACCTGGTCGCCCATCAGCACGATCGGGTAGTCCGCGCGGCGGCGCTGCCCGTCGTCGGGCCGCAGCGTCATGGCCATCATGATCGCGCCGTCGGTCAGCTGGTTGCGGCCGCCCGTCAGGACCTGCAGCTCGTGTTCCCGGTCGGATTCCGTCAGCTCGATCAGCACCGTGTAGCCGAGCGCCCCGGCCTCGCGCACGACCGGGTCGGCGAGGTCGGCGAAGATGCGCGCCCTGAAGTCGGGGACGACGAGCGCGATGAGCCCCGTGCGGGCGGAGCGGAGGCTGCGCGCGGCCGCGTTGGGGACGTAGCCGAGCATCGCCATGGCGTCGAGCACGCGCTGGCGGGTCTCCGGGCGGACGTGTTCGTAGTTGTTGACGACGTTGGAGACCGTGCGCTGGGACACACCGGCGGCGCGAGCCACGTCGTGCATGCTCACAGCCATCACGCAACGCCTTACCCGGGGTCCGTATCAGAGAGGGCTTTCATCGTACTGTTCGCGACCTTGCGATCTCATCGGGTTTTCGCCGTACGAGCGGGCCGCACGCCGCCGCTGAATCTCACTCGTGAAACGCCATGCCGTGGTGCAGGCAAGGAGTGAACGGTAAACTGTCTCACTCTTTGTCACCTATGCCTCGTCCGTGCGCTTTTCTCCCATCAGTCCGCAGGTTGAAACGGCGGCTCAGCCGGCACCGGCAGGACCTGCTCGACGCGGTGGGCGAGCTCAACAGCGCCCAGGACATCGTGCGCAACATGTGGAACACCGTGTGGCCGTTCGACGGCGGCATCGTCGACGAGATCGGCCGGGCCATCGGGGCCATCAACGGCGCCATCAAGGTCTTCGAAGACCTGCGGACCGCTGGGGAGACGCTGAAGCGCGGGTTACGCGACGTGCAGGGCAAGGCACGCGCGGGCGCCGTCCGGTCGCCGCACATCGACGCCTTCGACGCGGTGCTGCTGGCGGCCGCGGGCATCGACGGCACCGCGCAGGAGGAGAACGGCATCCTGACCACGGCGCAGCTGGCCAGGGCCGCCGAGAAGATGGAGGCCCTGTCGGACGAGGACCGTGCCCGCATGCAGCGCCTCCTCGACGACGCCGGCTCCGAGGCGGAACGCGCCTACCTGATGAAGGCGCTCGCGGCCGGCCACTCGGTCGATGACATCTCCACCTTCGCCTCGGCCATCCGCGGCAAGAGCGAGAGCTGGTTACGCGAGCACCTCAGCCTGGTCGACCCGGGGAGCAGCGGAACGGTGCTCGTCAACGGCGTCGAGCTGGAGCAGCAGAACCAGACGACCTGCGGCTCCACCTCGATCATGGTGGCCCGCGCCATGAACGACCCGCTGTACGCGCTGGGACTGACCACGGACGAGAAGGGCAACCCGCTGTCGGCCGCCGAGCTCCGGGAGAGGTTCACCGACGAGCAGAACCGCATCCACGACTCCACCAACACCCTGTGGCCGCAGAGCCTGGGCACCTCCCCCTGGGGACTGAACGACGAGATGAACGAGCACGCCGACTCCTTCGGCACGCGCTACGAATGGCGGATCGTCGACGACACCGACGCCGGCTCCGTCAACGCGGCGCTCGACGACGCCGTCGGCGCGGTGGACGCCGGCCACACCGTGCCGGTCCTCATCGGCGACTCCTACCCTGCCCACTACGTGCTGCTCGTCGGGCACGAGGGCGACAACCTGGTCTTCTACAACCCGAGCGGGGAGATGACCCGCGTCAGCGAGGACGACTTCCGCAACGGCAACGTCTCGGCTCTGGGCTACGGCCGTTCGTCAGCGAGGCCGTCAAGGAGCCGGCCCGCAGGGTCGCGTTCCAGAAGTCGGACGACCTGCCCGCCACCCGCGGCACGGTGACCGTGGTCCTGGCCGACGGACCGGCCGCGGCCCCGGCCGACGAGGCGCGGAGGTGGGCCGCGAAGGGCATGCGGAAACTGCGTGACGGCGGCTGGACGGTCTACGCCACGGTGTGCCTGCCGCCGCGCAAGTCCGGCGACCCCGACCCGCCGGCGGAAGGCGCCTGGGACGCGTGGTCATTCGCCGCGCACGCCTACAAGGTCGTGGAAGGCGTGTCCTACTTCGCCATCGCCCAAGGGCTCGGGCAAGTGTCGGGCGACGTCGAGATGACCATCGAGATGCGCGCGCCGAGCTCGCACGAGCCGGTCACCGACCTGTTCCCCGACCGGCCGCCGCCGCTGCCGGCGGGAACGAGCTGCGTGGAGCCGGTGACCTGCCCGCGGAAAAGCTCACCGACGGCCCGCCGGTGGTCATGGGCGAGAGCGCCCGCACGCCATCGGGCAACGTACGGTGACATCCACGCACGTGTGCGGTCTGGGCTGGGAAAACTAGATCATGTAGGGTGAGCCCGGCATACCCCCCAACGGCATGGAGTCCGCAGTGCCGCACATGTCCCGCCGCCAGGTCCTCTCCCTCCTCCCCACCGCCGCTCTGCTCTCCATGGCCGCACCCATGCGTGCCGCCGCCGCGGCACCGGCCGATCACGCGAGGCTGCTCGCCAACACCGTGGCGACCTTCGCGGGAACCGCGGAGGTCAACGCCCGCCCCGAGGTCGCCGGCAGACTGGCGGCGATGCTCGACACCGCCAGGCGACGGCTGACCGCGATGGACCAGGCGGGCGACGGCGAGTTGTTCGCCGGTCTGACGCTCGGCACCAACGACGCCAACCTGCGCTCGGCCTACCAGTACCTGTACGAGATCGCGCTCGCGACCCGCACGTCCGGCGGCGAACTCGACGGTGACGCCGCCGTCCAGCGGCGGGTCGTCGACGGACTCCAATGGTTGCACGAGCACCACTTCGGCGACCAGTCGAAGGGCTACTACGGCAACTGGCACAGCTGGGAGATCGGCATCCCCACCCACGTGAGCAGGACGCTGGTCCTGCTGGACGAGCGGGTGCGGGAAGTACGCCCCGACCTTACGGCCACGTACATCGCCTCGATGGACGCCTACCTGCGCAACGGCAAGGACGGCGACGTCGACCTCGATTCGCGCTTCCACACCGGGGCCAACCTGGCCGACATCACCGGCAACCGCATCCTGCAGGGCGCGCTCACCGGCGACGACGCCCGCGTCTCCAAGGCCATCTCCGACCAGGCCACCGTCTTCGCCACGATCGACCCCTACGACCTGCAGCACGGGGTCACCGACGGCTACTACCACGACGGCTCCTTCATCCAGCACCACTCCGTCGCCTACACCGGCTCCTACGGGCGTGCCCTGCTGACCCGCGTCGTGCAGACCCTCAAGACGCTCGAAGGCGCGACGAGCGGCGGCGGCTCCGACCTGCCCGGCGTGGTGTACCGCTGGATCGCCGACGGCTTCGCCCCGCTGATCTTCGAGGGGTGGATGATGGAGATCGTCAAGGGGCGGGCGGTCTCGCGTACGAACACCGGCTACTCCGACGTCCAGGTGATCGTGGAGGCCATCGCCGACCTGGCCGACCGCGTCGAGGGCGACGGTTCGCAAGCCCTGAAGAAATACGTCAAGTTCCTGCCGGAGGCCGACACGGGCACGTTCGTCTCCCCGGTCAGCATCGCCCGCTACGCGGCCATCCGCGCCGACTCCGCCATCCCGGCCGCCGACCTGAACCCGCCCGAGCGCTCCGTGGCGTTCAACTCGATGGACAGGACCGTGCACCGCCGCCCCGGTTACGCCTTCGCGCTGGCGCGCAGCTCCGACCGGATCAGCAAGTACGAGTACATGAACGGCGAGAACCTCATGCCCTGGTTCCAGGGCGACGGCGCCTCCTACCTCTACCTCGCGGGCGAGGACCAGCGTGAGGTCTTTGGCGTCGACTACTACACGGTCGTGTCGCCGTACCGGCTGGCCGGGATCACCGCACCGGAGGAGGAGCGGCGCACGGTCCCCGAGTTGTACGGCCGGTACTGGTACGAGAACCCGGACCATCCGCTCAACTTCACCTCCTCCTCGGAGTCGCAGAACACCTACGTGTACTTCCCCCTCGCCGGGAACACCTTCTCCGGCGGCGCCACGCTCGGCGCGTACGGCGCGGCCGGCATGGTGCAGTCGGACGACGCCGCCTACACCGCCAAGCAGCAGGGCATCCTGCCCGGCGACTTCGTCGTCTACCGCAACGCCCGCGCGACCAAGTCGTGGTTCATGTTCGACGACGAGATCGTGGTGCTGGCCGCGGACGTCTCAGGCCAGGGCCGCCGCGCCGCGGTGACCACCGTGGACAGCCGCATCGCCGCCACCGGTGACTCGATCGTGCTGACCGGCGAGGGCTGGCGTGGCGGGTCCTGGCGGACGGGCGACACGTCGCCGCCGCGCTGGCTGCGGTACGCCAACGACACCCGCCGCACCGCGATCGGCTATGCCTTCCTCACCCGCCAGCCCGTCGCCGCCGGGCTGGAGACGGTGACCCGCAGCCGCAGGGTCGTGCGGGCGAGCAACCCCGACACGAGCGTGACCAAGAACGTCTTCACCGCCTCCATCGCCCACCCGGCCGCCGGCGGGGTCTCGGCCGTCGCCTACGCCCTGGTCCCGAACGCGACCGAGGCCCGGCTGCGCGGCTACGCGGACGGCCCGCTGACCGTGCTGGCCAACGACCGGCACGTGCAGGCGATCAAGCACAAGGCGCTCGGGATCGTCGCCGCCAACGTCTTCGCCGACGGCCCGCGCCACGTGGAGCGCCTGCTCATCGACGGCCCCGCCTCGGTCATCGTCCGGAGCGGCGGGCGCACGGTCGTCGCCCTGTCCGACCCCACGATGAAACGCGACCACGTCACGGTCCTCCTGCGCGGCAGGCCCCTCCGCCTGGACACCGCCGACGAGGGTGTGACGGTACGCCGCGTGCCGGGCGGCACCCAGGTCCGGGCGACGACCCGCCACGCCCATGGCCGTACCTTCACCACCACCCTCCGCTGAACCGGCCGGACGGCTCCGGACCCACGCGCGGAGGACGGAAGGTGACCTGATCAAGGCCGCCATCAAGCGGGACGGCAGGTGGCACACCGCCACCTGGCGGGGCTGATCAGCGCAGGGCATCGGCCGGGTTGCCCCAGCGAGACGCCCCCCGGTGGCGACCGGGGGGCGTCTCGCTGGTGGACCTAAGCCTCGCGCGACGTGTCGCCAACGGCCTTGGCGTCCTCGGCGTTGTCGCCGTTGGGGCCGACGACGGCGAGTTCGAACTCGCCGTCGTAGAGCTCGTGGCCGGTGATGACGGCCGACTCCACGGCCTCTTCGCCGCGCTGCCCGCGCAGGATCAGCGGGTCGTGCCGCAGGTCACGCGTGAGCGCCACGCACATGCCCACCATCACCACCATGAACGGCACCGCGGCCAGGATCGTCAGGTTTTTCAGTCCGGTGAGCGCCGCGTCGCCGCCCCCGCCGAGCAGCAGCATGATGGCCGCGACCGCGCCGGTCAGCACGCCCCAGACGATCACCACGACCCGGCTGGGCTCCATGGTGCCGCGCTGCGAGAGCGTGCCCATCACGATCGAGGCGGCGTCCGCCCCGGAGACGAAGAAGATGCCCACCAGGATCATCACGAGCAGGGTCGTGGCGCCCGCCAGGGGGTATTCGTTCAGCAGCGCGAACAGCTGACCCTCCGCGGTGGCCTCGCGGGTCAGCCCCGCGCCGCCGGCTTCCGCCTGCATGGCCGTGCCGCCGAAGACCGCGAACCAGACCAGGCTGACCACGCTGGGCACCAGGATCACGCCGCCGACGAACTGCCGGATGGTGCGGCCCCGGCTGATGCGGGCGATGAACATGCCGACGAACGGGGTCCAGGAGATCCACCACGCCCAGTAGAACACCGACCAGAACGACAACCAGGTGGCGACCTCCTCACCGCCGCTGGCCTCGGTGCGGGCCGCCATCTGGGCCAGGTCACCGATGAACGAGCCGAGGGAGGTGGGGAGAAGGTTGAGGATCAGCACGGTCGGGCCGGCCAGGAAAATGAACAGGACCAGCACCAGCGCCAGCACCATGTTGGTGTTGGACAGCCACTGGATGCCCTTCTCCACCCCGGACACCGCCGACAACACGAACGCCAGCGTCAGCACCGCGATGATCATGATGAGCAGGCCCTCGCCGACCTCCGTCATCCAGCCGACCTCCCTGACGCCGCTGCCGATCTGCAGCGCGCCGAGGCCGAGCGAGGCGGCCGAGCCGAACAGCGTGGCGAAGATGGCCAGGATGTCGATGACCTTGCCGACGGCTCCGTTGGCGTGCCGCTCACCGATCAGCGGGGTGAACACCGCGCTGATCGTCTGCCGCCGGCCGCGGCGGAAGCACCCGTAGGCGATGGCCAGGCCGACCACGGCGTAGATCGACCAGGGATGCAGCGTCCAGTGGAAGAGCGTGGTGGCCAGCGAGGTCTCCATCCGCTGCGCCGCGGCCGCGGTGGCCTCGTGCGTGCCGGGCGGAGGCTCGGCGAAGTGCGTGAGCGGCTCGTTCACCCCGTAGAACATCAGCCCGATGCCCATGCCCGCGCTGAACATCATCGCGACCCAGGACACCGTCCTGAACTCGGGCTCCTCGCCCTCCTGGCCCAGGGTGATCTTGCCGTACTTGCTGAACGCCAGCCAGAGCACGAACACCACGAAGCCCGAGGCCGCGAGCACGAAGGCCCAGCCCATGTTGTGCATCGCCCAGCCGAGCATGGAGGTGGACACGCCCTCCAGCGTGTCGGTGGCGACCGCTCCCCAGACGACGAAGGCGAGGGTCAACGCAGCGGCCACCCCGAACACCACCCAGTCCGTCCGGGGTGGAAGGGCGGCTTTGATACCTCCCGACGTATCCATGATTTTTCCGGTGTCCTGTGGTTGCTGTTCCACGAGTTCCTCTGGCCTTCTCTCGTGTACGCGTCCGTCTGCCGTGTACGCGTCCGTCTCGGATGCGTACGGGCTGCTTACATAACGTTACCGAACGATCTCCGAACGACCAAAAAAACTATTACAATAAGTCAAACGCCGTAAACCTTTGTTCATGATCAAGCGTCCTCCGATACCACGGTGATCCGTGCCCGTGACTCCTTCGTTAAGGACGTCCCGCCGCGTTCAGCGTTCCCAGCGGATCTCGCCGTCGTGCCACCGTCCGGTGGAACGCAGACCCGCGGCCGTGGCGACGGCGGCCGAGGCCGCGTGGCCAGGATGGATGTGCGCGACGATCGGGCCCATCCCCTGCCCCACCAGCCAGCACACCAACGCCTTCGCCGCCTCCGTGGCCAGGCCGCGCCCCTGCCACGGCGTGCCGATCACCCAGGCGATCTCTGCGGTCCGGCCCTCGACCGTGGCCTGCACGTAGCCGGCGAGGCACTCTTCCTCCCGCGACCACACCACCCAGTTGCGCCAGCCAGGCGGCCCGGCCACCAACCGCTCATAGCGGGCGCGCAACTCCTGCGCGGTGAGCGGGGCGCCGCCGGTGAAGGCGTGCAGGGCGGGGTCGGACAACACGGCGGCCATCTCGTCGGCGTGCTCGACGCGCAGCGGCCGCAGGACGACGCGCGTCGTCTCGATGATCTCCACGCGCCACCCCACCCCACGGCCTTGGCCGCTCACCCTACTCGCCCGGGGATCATTCGTGGGCGTACGACCGGATGACGGCCTCCGCCAGCAGCGTCACCTGGTTCTCCCCGTAGCAGTCGGCCTGGTGGATGGCGAGTTCCGCGCAACAGGCCGCGCAGACGAGGTTGGCGCCGTTGACCGCGCTGATCCCGCAGCAGCCGGTGAGCCGGGAGACGTCCGGATGCAGCCGCATGCCGACGGAGTCGTCGGGATGGATCACCAGGCCGGCGGGCTCTCCCGACAGCTCGCAGGGGTGGTGGTTGGCCGAATACGCCCCGCGCGGCGTCCGCGGCGGCCTGATCCTTTCGTACGGCGTGGTCGCACCGACCGGTTCCTCCTTGCCCGGGGGCAGCGGGATCTTCCGCACGGACAGGGTGATCGGACTACGGCAGGCGAAGCAGAGGAAACACGCCACATCGCGGACGATACTCCTGCCGTCCGGTGGCCATGTGCCAAGCGGGCGACCGTCACCTGATGCGCGCCTGGCAGCAGGACGCTGGAGGGCGGCATCCGGGGATGCCGCCCTCCAGATGGTCCGCGCTGTTCAGATCAGCGCGGGCCGGTGCTCAGGAGGGGCCGGCCGCGGACGCGACGGGGCTGCCCCACTTGAGCCCGTCCGTCGGCCACACTTCCTTCTTCAGCATCTTGAGCGTCGGGTCGGTGCCGCCGACCTCGCAGCGGGCGCCCTTCTTGGGCATCTTCAAGGAGATCAGATACTCGTCGAAGGGCACGGTGCTGCACCTGTCCTTGCCGTAGATGCGGTGGCCCCAGCCCTCGTAGGTGAGGAGCACGGCCTTGGAGCCGAGCTGGCGGGCCACGTTGGCGGACCAGATCCACGGGGTGGAGGGGTCGTGGATCGAGTTGCCCAGCAGGATCGGGGCGTCACCCGTGTAACGCAGCCGGTGCTGCGGGTTGTTGGTGGGGTGGCCCAGGCAGACGGGCAGGTCCTCGACCGGCATCGGGTTGAGGCGCATGTCGGGGGCGATGCGGGAGGAGACGCGCATCAGCGCGGCGTACTCCCGGTAGTTGCGCACCGGCAGCTTGTAGTCCTCGCAGAGGATCGTGGTGTTCAGCTCGACGGTCGCGCCCGTCACCGGCTGCCGACCGGGCAGCGGCGGCACCTCGTCCGGCAGCGGGCCGCCGTCCAGGGCGTTGAGCATCTGGCTCAGCAGCTGCCAGGCGGGGCCCTCCGTGCCGAGCACGCCCTGCCACAGGACCTGGATCTCGGTCATCGGGCGGTCCTTGACGCCCGGGTAGTAGAGCTTGCCGTCACGCGCCTTCTTCAGCAGCCGCTCCCACACCTCACGGACGTCCTTGCCGTGCAGGGCGCACGCGGTCTCCTGCTCGCACCAGCCGACGAACTGGTCGAACGCGTCCTCGACGGCGGCGGCCTCGGTGGTCAGGAACGCCGCGACGCCGAGGCTGTGGTCCATGTTGCTGTCGAGCGCCATGGTCCGGATCTTGTCCGGGAACAGCTCGGCGTACATCTGGCCGATCAGCGTGCCGTACGAGATGCCGTAGAAGTTGAGCTTCCCCTCGCCGAGGGCGGCGCGGATGGCTTCCACGTCACGGGCCACGCTGACCGAGTCGACGTGGTCGTAGAGAGGGCCGGTGCGGGCCCGGCAGTCCTCGCGCAGCTCCTTGGCGAACGCCTTCCACTTGTCGAAGTCGGCCTGGCTCTTCATGACGGCGTACGGGAACTTGTTGTACACCGACGCCGAGCAGGTCACCGGATGACTGCGGCCCACGCCCCGGGGGTCGAAGCCGACGATGTCGAAGTGCTTGCGCAGCTCTTCGGTGTAGGAGCCGGGGGCGGCGTAGACGGCCTCCACGCCGGATCCGCCCGGGCCGCCGGGGTTGATCACGAGGGATCCGACCCGGGCCTTCGGGTCGAGGGCCTTGCGACGAGCGAGGGAGATCTCGACCTTGGGGCCGTTCGGCTTGGACCAGTCGATCGGTACGGCGAGCTTGCCGCACTCGGCTTCTGGCTCCTCCTCACAGGGCGCCCAGGTGATGCCGCCCTTGACGGCGGCCCCCGTGGCCCCGTCCGCGGCGGCCGCCGCCCCGGCCGTCGAAAGGGGTATCAGCGCCGCCAGTACCGTGAATGCGGCGGCGAGCAGGGAAGATCGTCTTCGCACGTTGCTCCAATCGTCAATCGATCAGCCGGGCGCGCGCGGCGCACGGCCAGGCCTGATCATCCCTGGTCGCACGGGCGTATGTGGCAAAGCTGAAAAACTCGACGCAAAGTGCGCCTATCTCGACATCTGCCAAACTGGGTTTCCCAACAGTCCACGCCACACAGGGGGACAGAACCGGATGAACGGGACGGTCACGGCGGTCAGCAGCAACGGCGAGCACTCCTTCACCAAGCCGAACCGGGAGAGCATCACCCTGCTCGCCGGTCTAGGAGTGGAAGGCGACGTGCACGCGGGTGTGACGGTCAAGCACCGTTCCCGCGTGACCAAGGGTCCCGCCCAGCCCAACCTGCGCCAGGTGCACCTCATCCACGAGGAGCTGTTCGCGGAGCTGGGCGAGGCCGGCTACACGGTCAGGCCGGGCGAGCTCGGGGAGAACGTCACCACCAGCGGCATCGACCTGCTCGGCCTGCCGGCCGGCACGCTGCTGCACGTCGGCGAGCAGGCCGTCGTGGAGGTCACCGGGCTGCGCAACCCCTGCGTGCAGATCGACAACTTCCAGGGCGGCCTGCTCAAGCAGGTCATCGGCCGCGACGAGGCGGGCACCCTGGTACGCAAGGCCGGCATCATGAGCATCGTCAGGACGGGCGGCGTCGTGCGCCCCGGCGACCCGATCAAGGTGGAGCTCCCGGCCGAGCCGCATCGCCCGCTCGACCCTGTCTGAGCCCCGGTCACCTCAGACGCCGCCGCCCTAGGGCGGCGGCCTCAACGCACACCGGCCCAGCCGCCGCCTGATCATGGGCGCGGCGTGCCCTCCTCCGGCACGAGGCCGACATCGAACCGCACCTCGACCTCGTCGCTGAGCTTGAGCGCGCCGAAAAACGCCGAATAGGGCCGGATGCCCCACTGAGACTGCACGATGGCCGCCGAGCCCCGCACCCGGCCCTCGGCCAGCGAGCCGCGCACCTCGGCCGGCCGCGTGACACCGACGAGGGTGAGCTCACCCTCGACGCGGAACTCCTCCGGGGTCCCCTCGACCCTGGTCGACCGGAACGTGATCGTCGGGTGACGCCGGGTGTGCAGGATCTTCTCGCGCAGGATCTTCCCGATCTCCCGGCGATCCGACTCCGTGAGCGGCTTGACGCCGCCCGTCCCTTGCCTGACGGCGAGCGAGTCCGCGTCGACCTCGACGGTCACCCAGGAACCGGCCGGATCGGCGGGATCGAGTGCGGGACCGACCACGGCCTCGCCGTGCCAGCGAGTGACCTCGATCGTGAGGTCATGACCGGCCTTGGCGCCCAGCCCGGTGCGGGTCGTGTGCACCAGCAGCTGCCCCGACTCGGGCCCCAGCCCGTAGCCACCTGCGGAAACGTCCATTCTGCCAGGTTAGCCCCGCGCCCGCCGCAGCCAGGCATGCCCGCTCCGGACCTCGCACGCCCCGGCGGCTGGACAAGGAGCGGCTGACGTGATCTGACAGAGGAGGAGTGCCATCGATCACGGACAGGAGCACCTGGAGATGAGCGATACGCGGCGACTGCACACCGCCGGCACCACACTGCTGGAGCGAGCCCGCGCCCTGCGCCCCCTGATCGACCGCTGGACGATGTCAAGATGCTCGGCAACTGGGACGTCCTGGGCCTGCGCGCCACGGGCAGCATCGACTACGCCATCGACGGAGCCTTCGTACCGGAGTCGCAGTCGCACGTCTTCACCCAGAACGAGCCGCTGCGCGGCGGCGCGCTCTACCGGCTCGGCCTGGTCGACCAGGCGCTGATCTGCCATTCCGGCTGGGCGCTCGGCGTCGGCCGCCGGCTCCTCGACGAGCTGATCCGGCACGCGGGGGCGCGGGCGGGACGTCCTGGCCAGCTCGCCGACAGTGACGCCTTCCACACCGGCTTCGCCCGGACGGAGGCGGCGTTCCGCGCGGCCAAGGCGCTGGTGCACGAGACGTGGGACGACGCGGAACACACCCTGGACGCGGGCCGCTCGCTCGACGTACGCCAGGAGACGATGGTGCGGCTGGCACTCAACCACGCCACCTCGACGATCGCCGAGGTGTCCCGGTTCGTCTACGCGTCGGGCGGCACCTCGGCGCTGCGCGACGGGCTGGTGCAGCGGCTGTTCAGGGACGCCCACGCCGGCACGCGCACATCACCTCGGGCCCGCAGGTGCTCCAGGAGTGCGGCCGCGAGCTGGCCGGGCTGGCTCCCGGCGAGTCGTGGGAAGTGTTCGCCCTGAAGGCGTAGATTCCCGCGAACGGGAACGTACGGACCGATGAGTTTCGCCGCCGCCGCAGGTCTCCATCACCGTTGTCGAGGAAGGACGAACCCATGACGCATACCCTCGAAGTGTCCGGCGGCACTCTGCACTACGACGTACGGGAGGGTGCGACGAGCACCGCGCCGATGTTGCTGATGATCGGATCGCCGATGGACGCCAGCGGCTTCACCGGCCTGGCCGCACGTTTCCATGACCGTACGGTGGTCACCTACGACCCGCGCGGGGTCGGCCGCAGCACCCGCACCGGCGGCGGCGAGTCGACGCCCGAGCAGCACGCCGACGACCTGCACCGTCTGATGGGCGCGCTCGGCCGCGGGCCGGTGGACATCTTCGCCAGCAGCGGCGGCGCCGTCAACGGGCTGGCGCTGGTGGCCAGGCACCCGGAGCAGGTGCGTACGCTCGTCGCGCACGAACCGCCCGCCGCCCAGGTCCTGCCGGACCGCGAACAGGCGCTGGCCGCCGTCGCCGACATCCGCCGCACCTACGACCGGCACGGGTTCGGGCCGGCGATGGCGAAGTTCATCGCGGTCACCAGCCTGCGTGGCGAGATCCCCGCCGACTTCGCCGACCGGCCCGTGCAGAGCCCCGCCGAACTCGGGCTGCCGTCGGAGGACGACGGTTCCCGCGACGATGTGATGTTCGCGCAGAACCTCATGACGTGTACGCACTACGAGCATGACTTCGAGGCGCTGCGCGCCGCCTCGACCCGCGTGGTCATCGGCGTCGGAGCCGAGTCCGAGGGCGAGATGGCCTACCGCGCGGGCGTGGCCGTCGCCGAACACCTCGGCACGGAGCCGGTCACGTTCCCCAGCCACCACGCCGGGTTTCTCGACGGCGCGTTCGGCATGAAAGGCGACCCGGACGCCTTCGCCGCCACGCTCCGCCAGATCCTGGCCACGTAGGCGCGGCGCCTGCGGGATCGTAACGGAAGGGCAACGGTGTGTGACGAATCGGTGGTACGCGGATCTTGATCGGGTAATCATCCCGTCATGTCGGTTTCGCCCTATGAAGGATGGTTGCTGGCCGGGCGCTACCGGCTGCTCGCCGAGCTGGGCCGGGGTGGCATGGGAACGGTCTGGCGCGGCCACGACGAGCTCCTTGACCGCCAGGTCGCGGTCAAGGAGCTCAGCATGCCCCACCGGTCAGGACCCGAGCGGGAGGTGCTGCTCGGGCGCACCATGCGCGAGGCCCGCCTGTCCGCCCGGCTGAGCCATCCGAACATCGCCGTCGTGTACGACGTGGTGGAGGCCGACGAGCGGCCGTGGATCGTCCTGCAGTACGTGCCCTCGCGCAGCCTGGGCGACGTGATCAGGGAACGGGGACCGCTGCCCGCCACCACCGTGGCGCGCATCGGGCTGAATCTGCTGGAGGCGCTGCGCGCCGCGCACACGAAGGGCATCGTGCACCGCGACGTCAAGCCCGCGAACGTGCTGATGACCGACGACGGCCACGCCGTGCTGACCGACTTCGGGCTGGCGACCACGCTGGACGACCAGGCCCACCTCACGCGGGAGGGCATCGTGCTCGGCACGCCCGCCTACATCGCCCCCGAGCGGGCGCGCGGCGGGCCGTCCACCCCGCAGGCCGATCTGTGGTCGCTGGGCGCCACCTTGTACGAGGCCGTCGAGGGCCGCTCCCCCTTCGGCAACGGCGGCGCGCTGGCCACCCTGAGCGCGGTGCTCACCAGCAGCCCCGCCCCGTTGCGGCAGGCCGGGCCGCTCGCCCCGGTCATCACCGGCCTGCTGGACAAGGACCCCGGGCGGCGCATCGGGGCCGCAGAAGCCCACCAGGAGCTGCTCCGGGTGGCGGAGCCGGAGCGGCCGGCCCACCAGGAGGCCGCTCCGAGGGGGGCCGAGCCCGCGTCCCTCGTCCCCGCCAACGGTGCTCTCTTCCCCGTCCCGGCCCTGGGCATCCGCCCGCGGGCCGCCGCGCCCGGACGGTGGCGGCAGGCGGCCGCCGTGACCGCCTTGATCGTCGCGGTGCTCGCCACGACCTCCTGGCCCGATGGCGAGGTCACGGGCCCCCGCCACGACAAACCACGCGCCGAACCCGTCACGTACCCGGCGCCGCAGCCCAGCGGCGCGCTGCACGCCTACCGCGTGTCAGGCGACAGGCCGCACGAAGACGACCCGTCCCGGACCGCCCGGCCACCCGATGACCCGCCCCGGACCGCCCGGCCGCGCTCCACCGGCGCGTGGCGCACGGAGCGCCTGCCGCCGGGGCAGGCCAAGAAGGGCGGCAAGGCCAAGCGGGCCACGTACGCGAACCCCGGCAACGGCTGGGGACGCGGCCGCCGCTGAGCGGATGACCGCCCCGCCGGCGACCCGCCCGCCTGTGCGCGCGTACTCGTCGATCGGTGGTCAAGCCCTGATCGTCAGCCCCTGGCGGGCACGAGGATGCCGCGGCCCTGGAGGCGTCCGCCGTCCAGGTCGTCCATGGCGTCGTTGACGGCTTCCAGCGGGTACGTCCTCGTGTGCAGGCTGACCTCGCCCTGGGCGGCCAGGGCCATGAGCTCGTCCAGGTCGTTGTAGGAGCCGACCAGGTTGCCGATCACGTTGATCTCGGCGGAGATGATGTCGATCGTGGGGATCTCGACCCGCCCGCCGTAACCGATCACGAAGTACGACCCCGCGCGGCGCACCATGGCCACGCCCTCGGCCTCGGTGCCTCCTTCGCCGACGAAGTCCAGCACCACGTGGGCGCCCTGCCCGCCGGTGAGGTCCGCGACCGCCTCGACCTGGCGGCCGTCGGCCTGGACGGTGTGGGCGGCGCCGAACCCCTGGACGAGTTCGAGCGCGGCCGGTGACCGGTCGACGACGATGATCTCGGCGGGCGTCATGGCGGCCAGGCACTGGACGCCGATGTGGCCCAGCCCGCCGGCGCCGATGATCACGACCTGCGTGCCCGGGTAGAGGAGCGGTACGGCCTTGCGTACCGCGTGGTAGGCGGTCAGGCCCGCGTCGGCCAGCGCCGCGACGTCCGCCGGCGGCAGCGAGGGATCCAGCTTGACCACGGAGCGGGCGGTGGTGAGCAGCAGTTCGGCCATGCCGCCGTCGGTGTCGATGCCGGGGAACTTCGAGGCCGAGCAGTGCACGTCGTCGCCGGCGCGGCACGCCCGGCACGATCCGCACGTGACGAGGGGGTGCAGGATGACCGCGTCACCGGGCTGGACGCCGGTCACGGCCGAGCCGACCTCGCGCACCCAGCCGGCGTTCTCGTGCCCGATCGTGTACGGCAGCGTCACACCCGATTTGCCAGCCCACTGACCTTCGACGATGTGCAGATCCGTACGGCACAACCCGGCGCCGCCGATCTCGACCAGCACGTCCAGCGCACCGCCGATCCCGGGCTCGGGGACGTCCTCGACGACCGGACGTTTGTCGTACTCGTGCAGGCGTACCGCTCGCATCGCCACTCCCTGTCCGACAGATAGGTCGTAGGTCGATAGTTGATGCGTTCGCCGCGAACGGTCAACGACCGGTGGCCCATGAAGGGGTAAATCCCTGTTCTTAGTAGATGCGGTACTTACGGCCGCAGTTGTCGAATTTGCCCGCCCAGCAGGTGAACGTGTAGACCTTCTTGATCCCGTGACCGTGCCAGGCGCCTGCGACCTTGCCGTCCCACGCCTTGTTGAACCTCTTCCAGTGACCGTTCTGGTACACCTCGAACCACACCCACGCCTGCTTGCCACCACGCTTGTCGACCCCGTACCACTTCGTGAAGACCTTCCCGTGGCTCTTCCACGTCTTACCGAACGTGTACGCCTTGTGATCGCTGGAGAAGAACTTCCCCCAGCTCACCGTCGACGACGTGGTGGCCGCGGTGGTGGCCGCCTGCGCTGCCGCCGGAGAGAGGGACAGACCGGTGACCGCCATCGAACCGGCCAGAGCCGCGACCGCCAGAGCCTTACGCATGCAGATCTCCTCCTTCGTCTGGTGCCGCCTGGGGGATTCCGTCCGGCACGGCACTGACTCTAGGAAGACCGCCCACGATCATCTGTGCACGAATCCACACACCCCACGTGATGGGCGTCACAGGGCACGGGGGTCCGCGTTCGGTACGACGCCACCGCCGGCTACCCCGTGAGGCGAAGGCGGGCCGGCGCCGGCGTACGCGGGACGGCGTAGCCGGGTCGCCGCTCACCGGCGGATTCCCCGGGAGACGGATCCGGCGACGCTTGGTCGTGTAGCAGGAAACGACGGAAGAGAGAAGCAAGCAGATGACTGCCACGTACACGAAGATGCTCGCCACGACGACCGAGTGGCTCGCCCGCCACAGCATCGACGCCCTGCGGATCAGCGTCGGCCTGGTCTTCCTGGGGTTCGGGTTCCTGAAGTTCTTCCCGGGCGTCAGCCCCGCGGAAGAACTCGCGGTGGGCACCCTGGAACAGCTGACGTTCGGCGTGGTGTCGGGCGGCGTCGCACTCGCCGTCGTCGCCGCCACCGAGTGCTTCATCGGGCTGACCATGGTCACCGGGAAGTTCCTGAAAGCCGGTCTGCTCGTGATGGCCGGGGCGCTGGTGGGGTTCATGTCGCCGCTGGTGCTGTTCTTCACCGACATGTTCCCCGGTGGCCCGCCCACCCTGGAGGCCCAGTACATCCTCAAGGACATCGTGCTCATCACCGCCGCCATGGTGATCGCGGCCCGGGCGCTGGGCGCTCGGCTCGTCCCGGCCCGCGAGCGGACGGCTTCGGACGTCAAGCTGGCCGCCTGACCGGACGGCGAGGGCCCGCGGAGCGGGATGGCTCCAGACCTGGAGCGTCGGCTGCCGAGACCGGCGCATTCCGGCCCGACGGTGAAGCCCCGTGGAGCAGGACGCTCCGCGGGGCTTCACCCTTGCCAGACCGCGCTACCCGCTCAGGACCGCGCGTAGACGCGGTGCACGAACTCGGCCAGCTTGCTGTCGGGCAGTTCCTTGGCCAGGTCAGCCTCGGTGATCATGCCGATGATCCGGCGCTCGCGGATGACGGGCAGCCGCTTGATCTGGTGCTGCTCCATCTTCTGCAGCGCCTCCTCGACGCTGTTGTGGGCCTCCACCCACACCAGCCCGTGAGCCAGTTCGCCCGCCGTGGCGGAGTCGAGGTCCTTGCCCTCGGCGCAGCATTTGATCACGATGTCGCGGTCGGTGATGATTCCCTTGAGCCGGTCGTCGTCGCCGCAGATCGGCAGCGCTCCGACCGACAGGTCGCGCATCATGCGCGCGGCGGTGCGCAGGCTGTCGTGCTCGCCGACGCACTCCGCTCCCTGGTGCATCACGTCCTGGACCGTCCTCGCGACCCCTGATGTGTCCATCGTCGCCTCCTTCAGCAGGATTGACGGCACTTCAAGCGCCCTCTACCCACGAGGTGGTGGCTCAGTACCGTGCCGGGCCGGCGGGTGACCAAGGACGTAAGGCCGTACATCGATCGGTGTACGGCCGTTCTCGTCAGGTGGGACGACGGCGGCGGGCTGTGGCGGCGCGGTGGAGACCTTCGTGGGGTTTCCTGTCCAGTTGACCAGGTCTTGACGATGTCCTGGCCGACGCGGGCCCCTTCCGGATCTAGCCTTGAAGGGAGGGACTCACCATGGTCACCATTATCGTGTTCGGGTTGATCGTCGTGATCGCGGTCTGCCTGGCGGTCTACGGTGTCAGGATCGTCAATCAGATCGAGCGCGGCGTGGTCTTCCGCTTCGGCAGGGCCCAGCGGAGGGTACGCTCGCCAGGGCTCACGTTCCTCATCCCGGTCGTCGACCGGTTGAAGAAGGTGAACGTGCAGATCGTCACGATGCCGGTGCCCACACAGGACTGCATCACCCGTGACAACATCTCGGTCCAGGTCGACGCCGTCGCGTACTTCCGGGTCGAGGATCCGCTGCGAGCGGCCATCGCGGTGCAGAACTACCTGTTCGCCATCGAGCAGGTGGCGCAGACCTCGCTGCGCTCCATCATCGGCAAGAGCGATCTGGACGACCTGCTCTCCAACCGTGAGGAGCTGAACAAGGGCCTGGCGCTGATGATCGACAGCCCAGCCCTCGGCTGGGGCATCCACATCGACCGTGTGGAGATCAAGGACGTGCATCTGCCCGAGGACATGAAACGATCCATCGCCCGCCAGGCCGAGGCCGAACGGGAGCGCAGGGCCCGGGTGATCACCGCGGACGGAGAGTTCCAGGCCGCGCGGAAGCTCGCCGACGCCTCGGCCATCATGACCGAGACACCGGGCGCGCTCCAGCTGCGCCTGCTGCAGACCGTGGTGGAGGTGGCGGCCGAGAAGACCTCGACGCTGGTCATGCCGGTGCCCGTGGAACTGCTGCGCTTCTTCGAGCGCGCCACGAGGAGCGGCGAGGCGGCGGCCGGGTCCTCGGCGCGGCAGCCCCAGGAGCGGCAGCCCGAGGAGCACCCGGCTTTGGGGGACGCCGCCGCGCCCGAGCTGTCCCCACCGGCGCCTTCGTTGGAAAGCGCGAAGCCGGCCGCGAAGAACGGCGCCCTGCCCACCGGATAGCCCCGGCGCGCGCCAGATGCTTCGTGGCGAGCGACTCACGGCGATGAGCTGTACATTATGCGCGGCACCGACACGCACACCGCGTGCCGGGGTTGAACGGCCCGTCAGGTCCGGAAGACGTCAGGGCCCGCTGTAGCCGGCGGCCCTGGCCTCCCGCTCCGTGCAGAAGAACGAGCTCTCCAGCGGCGTCACCCAGTAATGCGCGCTGCCGGGGGTGTTGTAGGTCATGGAGGCGGCGAATCCCGTCGCGACAACGGGCAGGCCACCGCACCTGACCACGTGCACCGGATAGCTCGCCATCACGTGGAACGGCGTAATCCATGCGAGCGCGAAGACGGCGACCGCCGCGACGAGCGCGCGCAGGAAGGCGGGCAGGAACCTGAGCACCGCGAGCGGCACCAGGCCCAGCACCGGGACACCGATGATGAGCACGGCCAGCCACCCGCTCGCCCGCGCGAATGATCTCGGCCTCATACCCGGGTGAGACGTTCCCCTGCGACCGCCGGTTCCGGCGGCCGGCGGAGGTCATGCCTGCCGCCCGCCGGATCGAGTGTCCCCGCGGTCGGTCGAAGTGGCTGACCAGACCGTTGCCTGAGGTCGGCTGCGCCGCGCCCCTGACGTACGCCGCCTGGTCACACGGCCTCGTGCTCCACTGACGGGCGCGGGCGGCGGTGCAGGTGGCCGCGGCGGTGGGCCATCCGCAGGAACAACACCGTGGGCACGCTGCACACCAGGATCGCGACGACGCTCGCCTCGGGCCCGAAGGCGCCGCCGGTCAGCGCCGCCGGTCCGGACATCGCCGCTTCGAGCAGCCCGTGCGAGTCCGCTCCCGAGCCGGAGACGGTGACCCCGAAGATGCCGGCTTCGGCGGCGTTCCAGCCGAGGTGCAGTCCTATGGGGACCCACAGATTGCGCGTGGCGGCGTACGCGGCGCCGAGCATCAGGCCGGCCTCGATCGCGATGGCCAGCGCTCCCCAGCCGGTGGCGCCCGGGTTGACCAGGTGCAACGCTCCGAACAACACGCCGGAGACCAGCAGGGCGCCCCACGTGCCGGCCATCTCCTCGACGATGCGGAACAGTACGCCACGGAAGAGCAGTTCCTCGACCACCGCGACCGCGCACATCGTCCCGAACACGGTCACGGCGCCCTCGATCGACCCCCACCCAGCGATGCGGTAGCCGCCGAACACGGCGATGACGCCGATCGTGACCGTGAACAGCGCCAGGCCGGCGAGCGTCCACCGCCACAGCGTCGACGCGGCCTCCTCGCGGCCGGGCAGCAGCTCCATCACGTGCCGCCGCTCGGTGGCCCGCACCGCCATCGCGTAAGCCCACATCGCGAACGCCGCGCCCAGACCGCCCGCCGCCAGGCCGCCGACGGGCCCCGTGGCCATTCCGGCGGCGATCGCGTTGACGACGACGGTGACTCCGGCCAGCAGGGCGATCATGATCAGTAGCCGGACCATCGGCCGCGCCCACCACTTGGCCTCTGCTACGGGAAGCACCCACACGTCCGTCTCCATCGAAATGACCTCCGCCATCACGGCCTCGCGGCACCACGCCGCGGCCACGCCAAGGACGCTACGGCGGGAGACCGGCCGAGATCATCACGCTGGAGTGGACAGCCGAGGGTAGCTCGCTCGGGGGATCAGCAGGGAGGGTCGTCACCCCGCCCGGTGGGGCGAAGACGACACACGTCGACGTCGGACAGGCTCCCGAACCGTGCACGAGGTGCTCGCCGGGCACCGACGGTTCAGGGGGCTGTTTCGTGACCTGGCCGGCCAGGGGTGCGGCGGCGCTGCTTCAGCTCCGCCTCGTACAGGTGGCGGCGTCCCCCGGCCAGTTCGTCGCGGATCTCCCGTTCGAGGTCCTGGAACTCGCGGTAGTAGCCGTCGTCGTACTCCTCCACGAGTTGGAACGTCCACCGGCCGGCGAGGACGTTACGGCCGATCAACTCGCGCTCGATCCGGTCGGCCCACGCGTCGTGCCCGCCCTGACGCAGCAGCTCCACCACCCGGTCCAGCGCGAAGTCGGCGCTGCCGGTGAGCTGGTGCATCGCATACAAATGGCCTCTGGCCCGGTGGGTCATCTCCAGGGCCTCGCTGAAGCCGCCCAGCGCCTCGACGGTGACATCGTCCAGCCCCGCTGGGCGGCGGTGGGCGGGGTCGGGCACACGTTCTGTCATGAGGTCACTGCTACCCCACCAACCTCTGCCCTATACGGCGAAACGCGGTCAGCCGCGCTCCTGCCAGGTGCACAGGCAGACCCGGTTGCCCTCGGGGTCGGCCAGCACCCAGAAGCTCGGCGCCGCCTCGTCGTCCACGAGCGTGCCCCCGGCTGCGAGCGCGGCCTCGATGCGCGGCCGCACCTGCTCGGGATCCACCCACACGTCGAGGTGCCAGTGCTGGCGGGGCTCCTCACCGCCGGACTTCTGGAACCAGATCGCGGGCAGCACGTCGTACGGGTCGCGCACCTCGTCGTCGATCCCGGCCTCCGACTGGTCCTTCATGGCCAGCACGGCGCCCCAGAACGGCAGGATCCGCTCGTGGGACGGGGTGTCGAGGGCGAGCTCCATGCGGGAGACGCTCCCGCTCTCCAGCTTCACGCCGGCGTCGGCGGCGATCCGGGAGATCGTACGAGCCAGCCGGATGTCACGGCCGGTGACCCCGCGCTCGTCATGGCTGCTGAGCCGGACGTCGACGTGGGTGTAGCGCAGGTCGAGATCGGGATGGTGGTCCATCTCCTCGGCCGCCGTGCCGATGGCGTCGACGACGGAGAGCCCGGTCGCGAAGTTCCCCGTCCTGATGCGGGTGTGCAGAGCGCCGAGCAGGAGAACCCACCCGTCCAGCGCCTCGCCGGCGATCTGCTGTCCAGTGAGCTTGGTCATGGGTTCATGCTGGCGTACCACTCGCGGATGAGGAAGACCGGCCCGCCTCGGGGGCACGGTCGCAGGCGCGCGGCGTCGTGTCCGTGCGTGACCGCACCGAGGCAGGCCATCGTCGAACCGCGGTTCGCCATCCCGGGGAACGTCCAGGGCGCGCCGTGGTTCATGGCCGAGTTCCGCCGCAAGGACAACAACTCCTGGTCGCAGGCGGTCTTCAAGAAGACGCAGGACGGCTGGCGCATGACCCTCATGTCCATCAAACGCCGACGCCAGGCGCGACGTGCCCCGGACCACCGCCACGATGAGGTTCACCGACCGCGTGCCCGCCGCGCTGAGCCACGGCCGCAGCTACGCCCGCAAGGCGGACCACAGGAAGGCCGGGATCTACCTCGCCGTCGTGCCACGGTCGCCCGGCCTGGTGCGCGTCCCCGCGGAATGGTTCACCAGCCTCGGCATCAGCGGGTCCTGACCCGTCGCCGCGCTGAACAGTGCACCTAGGTACACCCCCGCCGTGCCCTCACCCTCATTCCGGCCCCTGGCCTGGCTCATTAGCGTCGAAGCCAGTATCCAAGGGGGTTTCAGCCGTGAACATGCCACTCCAGTCCTCGACCTCTCCGAAGGGTCCGGTCGCCACTGCCGCGCGGGCGCCCGCCCCGGACCTGGCCCGGGGCATCATGCTGCTGGCGATCGCGTACGCGCACGCACCGCTCTACGTGCAGACCGTCGACCGCGGCCCGTCGCTGCTCAACGACATCCTCGCCTTTCTGCACCAGCTACTGATCAACAACCACGCGCGGCCGATGTTCGCGTTCCTTTTCGGCTACTCGCTGGTGCAGTTGCTGAACCGGCAACTGGAGCGCGGCAACGACTGGGTGAGCGTGCGCAAGCTGCTGCGCCGCCGGGGCTGGTGGTTGTTCGCGATCGGGTTCGTGCACGTCCTGGTGCTCATCCCGCTCGACATCCTGGCTCCGTACGGCATCGCCGCCCTGCTCTGCGTCGGCTTGCTGCGGGCCAAGGACGCGACGCTCCTGTGGGTGTCGGGCATCGTCCTGGTGCCGTCGGCGCTGCTGGTCGGCCTCGCCATGTGGTATCCGCTGACGGAGGGAATGTCGACGTACGAGGCCGGCAGCATCGCACCCGGCGCGCTCGGCCCTGTCGAGATGCTGATGGGCCGGCTCGTGGGCTGGCCGTTCGGGCTGGTCATCGGCGTCATCATGGTCATCCCCGGGGTGTTCGTCGGGATCTGGGCCGCGCGGCGGCGGCTGCTGGAGGAGCCCGTCCGGCACCGTTCGTTCCTGATCCGCGTCTCGGTGATCACCACGGCGGTGTCGCTGCTCGGCTCAATTCCCGCGGGGCTCATGCAGGCCGGCTGGTGGGCCGAGCCGTCGGGCACGGCGACGCTGGTCGCGTCGCTCATCCAGCCGCTCAGCGGGCATTTCGGCGGCATCGGCCTGGCCGCGGTCATGGGGCTGGCCGCGATCCCGGTCATCCGGCGGCCGAACGCCCTGGCCACCGCCCTCCAGTCGCTCGGTCAGCGCTCCATGAGCCTGTACCTCTTCCAGTCCATCGTGTTCGTCGCGCTCTTCTTCCCGTACGGGCTCAGCCTGCAGGACGACCTCGGCCTCGCGGGCGCCACGGGAGTGGCCACGGCGACCTGGCTGCTGTCGATCCTCATCGCCGACCTCATGCGCCGCGCCGGGCACCGCGGCCCGGCGGAGATCCTGCTGCGCCGCCTGGCCTACCGGTGACGGGTTAACCCTCGGTCCGCTCAACTTAACCCTCGGTCCGCTCAACGGGTGGCCGCGACCGGTGTCACACCGGATCGCGGCCACCCGTCCGCGCTTCGGTGCCGGAACAGGGTGACCGGTGGTCGTCCAATGGACTCGGTGCCGATCCCGGTGGCTCTCAGACCGTGCTCGTGACGAGACTGCCCCGGTCGACGAACACCCTCATCGTGGCGCGGGCGACTCGGGGCACATCTGCCCAGCGGCCGGAGATCGACGTACGCGGGTAGCCGCAGCGGCGAAACGTACATGAGCCACACCCAACAGGTGACCTTGAGAGCGGACGCTGTACCCGGCGTCGCCCGTTCGCGCGGAAGTGGCGTGGCTCATGACACGCTGGTTCATGGCGCAAGGATTCATGGACAGGCCTGGGGCCGCTCCGCCGTGTGCCGAGCCGTCGCCTGCGGATAAGGTCGAAAGCCAACCCGGGAGCGGAGGTAACCGATCATCACCAGCGACCACTCCCGCCCGTACGATGAACGATCGCCGCGCCGCCGGGTGACCGAGGCGGCGATCCTGAGCGGCCACGACCAGAGCCGGGCCGACATCGCCCAGTGGACGTGTCCCCACGGGCGGCATGCCGGGAACGGCTGCGTCATCTGCTATCACGCCGCGAGCGGGGCCGACCCGGCGTTGCCGCTGTGGGATGTCGCGGTGTGGTTCACCTCGGTGCGGCCCATCCCGATCAGGGCGCTGCACGACGTGCACCGCCATGACCGCCAGTTCGCGATCGACCAGCCGTCGACGCCGCTGGTCTACCTGCTGAGCGGGCAGGCCAGAGCGGCGCTGGGCGCGGAGGCGGTGGCGGGCGTGGTCGGGTTCCTGGTGCAGAACCAGCACATCGTGGACGAGTTCGTCGTGACGGAGGTTCGTGCCGTGCATTCATGATGCGCATGGGCAGGCGATGTGTGGTATCGTGGAGTCAGTTGCAGATGTGTTACCCATAAGACTTGTGCGCACCTGACGAGATTGATCTTCAGGTGCGTTTTTTGTTTCCGGTCATCTCCGGATGGGCTCATTCCAGCGACGCGAGGTCCGTAAAGTGCGGATCTCGTCTCCGCCTCCTATCGAAGGAGATAGACATGGCGACCGGAACCGTGAAGTGGTTCAACTCCGAAAAGGGCTTCGGCTTCATCGCGCAGGACGGCGGCGGCGCCGACGTCTTCGCTCACTACTCCAACATCGTCTCCAACGGTGGCTACCGTGAGCTGACCGAGGGCCAGAAGGTGGCCTTCGACGTCGTCCAGGGCCAGAAGGGCCCGCAGGCGGAGAACATCGTTCCCGCCTGACACGGCATCAAGCTCGCAGAGCCGGGGCCCGCACCAGAACTGGTGCGGGCCCCGGCTCAGTTTTGGGACAAAACGCTCATGGGCGAGGAATCCCTGGGTAAGACGCTGATGTAACAGGAGGGTCACGAGGAGAGTCCTGCGCATGCGGTGTGACGGCGAACTGATGCTGGGTGGTCTGCTGGAGGCGGCCCACCTCATCGCGCTGGAGCAGGTCCCCGGTGTGGTGGCCGAGCATGCCCGGCTGGCCGGATTCACCCGGCCCCTGATCTACGTGACCGATCTGCAGCAGCAGCGCCTCGTGCCCCTGCCCGGCCAGAGCGGCGACAACGGTGAAGTGCTCGATCCGATCCTGATCGACACCACGCTCGCCGGACGGGCCTTCCGGAATGTGGAGATCGTACGCAGCCGCCGAGGGCCGGACACCACGCCCAGACCCGAGGAGGAGCCGCGGGTGTGGGTGCCGATCCTGGACGGCACCGATCGCCTCGGCGTGCTCCAGGTGACCCTCCCCGACCTCGGAGAGCTCGCCGAGCGGCGGGTCGTTCATCTGGCCTCGCTCCTCTCGCTGATCCTGGCGACCAAGCGTGCCCACAGCGACTCCTACGCGCGACTGGTCCGCATCCAGCCGATGACCCTGTCGGCCGAGGTGCTGTTCAACCTGCTGCCGCCGGGCGCCTTCGCCAACGACCGCGTGGTGGTCAGCGCCATGCTGGAGCCGGCGTACGAGGTGGGAGGCGACGCCTACGACTACGCCATCGACGGCCACACCCTGCACGTGTCGATCTTCGACGCCATGGGCCACGACACGTCGGCCGGGCTGACCGCCACCGTCGCCATGGGTGCCTGCCGCAACGCACGGATCCAGGGGGCGGACCTGACCACCGCCGGCGAGGCGATCGACGAGGCGATCGCGGAGCAGTTCACCGGACGGTTCGCCACCGGGATCCTGGCCGACCTCGACCTGCGCACCGGCGAGCTGAGCTGGGTGAACCGGGGCCACCACCCGCCGCTGGTGCTGCGCGGCGGCCGATGGGTGGCCACGCTGGCCGCCGAGCCCGACCCGCCGATGGGCTTTCGGCTGGGCGCGGGCACCGGGCTGCTCGGCTATCAGCTGCAGCCGGGCGATCGCCTGGTCTTCTACACCGACGGGATCATCGAAGCGCAGAGCCCGAACCGGGAGTTGTTCGGGCTGAAGCGGTTCATCGACTTCCTCATCCGCCACGAAGCCGACGGGCTGACCGTTCCCGAGACGTTGCGGCGGCTGATCCAGGCCATCCTGAAGCACCAGCGCGGCAGGCTCCAGGACGACGCCACCGTGCTCGTGGTGGAGTGGCAGAGCCGGACGCCGAAGCAGCTCGTGCTCTGAAGGCCGCACCATACTGGAGGCCCGCTCCAGCCCTCGGAGCCGACCGGTGCGGCACCGGACGGCACCGGACGGACGGACAACGGTGGCCTTATGGTCACGGTGAGCCGACGGGGACGAACCCGGAGCCGGCTCGGTAGTTGGGCGACTGGTGGCGGAAGTAGGTGTTGTAGACCTGGCAGTAGCGGCCGCCACGGGCCAGCAGCGTGGAGTGGTCGCCCTCCTCGACGATCTGGCCGTGGTCGAGCACGATGATGCGGTCGACGTGTTCGATCGTGGAGAGCCGGTGGGCGATGACGATCGAGGTGCGGCCGGCCAGCACGACGTCGAGGCCCTCCTGGATCTGGGCCTCGGTCAGCGGGTCGACGCTCGCCGTGGCCTCGTCGAGCACCACGATCGCGGGATCCTGGATGAGCAGGCGGGCCAGCGCGACGAGCTGGCGCTGGCCCATGGACAGGGCGCGGCCGTGCTCGCCCACGTCGGTCCGCAGGCCGTGCGGGAGCGCGTCGACCCAGTCGCCGCCGCCGACCGCCGACGCGGCCGCGAGCACGTCGTCGTCGCTCGCCTCCGGCCGCGGGTAGCGGATGTTGTCGGCGACCGTGCCGCTGAACAGGAACGGCGCCTGCGGGACCGCGCCGATCTGCCGGCGGTAGGCGGGCAGATCGAGGCCACGGATGTCGTGGCCGTCGATCAGCAGGCTGCCCTCCTGGAACTCGTAGAAGCGGGTGATCAGCTTGCTCAGCGTCGACTTGCCCGCACCGGTGTGGCCGACCAGCGCGACGGTCTCGCCCGCCTCGATGAGCAGGTTGAAGTCGCGGAGCACGGGGTTGCCGGCGTCGTAGCCGAACGTGAGCCCGCGAAACTCGATGCGGCCGGCGATCCTGCCGGGATCCTGCGTGCCGGTCTGCACCACTCTCGGCTCGGCGTCGATCAGGGCGAAGACCCGCTCGGACGCGGACAACCCCTGCTGGAACTGGGACCAGAACGCGGCGATGGACGTCAGCGGGAACCAGAAGAGCACGACCCCCTGCAGGAAGAGATACCAGTCGCCGGCGCTCAGGCCGCCGCCGAGCACCGCCGAGCCGCCCAGCTGGACGAGGGCGACCGTGGCGAGCCCTGCCACCAGGAAGAGCACAGGGAAGATGGCGGAGAAGACGAACCCCTGCCGCAGCGTCACGCGGTAGCTCTGCCGGTTGATGGGCCGGAACTCGTCGTAGACCTGCCGCTCCTGGCGGAAGTTCTTCGCCACCGCGATGCCGCCCATGGTCTCCTGCAGGTTGGCGTTGACCCGGCTCAGCGAGCGTTGCGCGTGGCGCGTGCTGGCCCGCGCGAGGCGGCGGAAGACCAGCGCGAGGCCCACCACGATCGGCACGACCAGCATCGTCAGCAGGGCGAGCTCGACGCTGCGCAGGAACAGCAGGACCGTCACGAAGCCGACCATCAGCACCTGGCTGATCAGGTCCATCGTCAGAGTGGAGACCGTGGCGAAGTCGTCGGTGTCGGACGTCACCCGGCTGACGATCCGGCCGGACGGCGTCTCGTCGTAGAACGACAGGTCGCGCTCCAGCACGGCGTCGAACGCGTCTTCGCGCAGCCGCAGGACGACGTCGCCGGTGACCCGCGCGCTCTGCCACTGGCGGACGAAGTTGAACCCCCACCCGAGCACCCCGGCCAGCAGGGTGCCGGCGACCAGCTGCCAGCCCACCTCGGCGATCGTGCCGTCGGCGAGCGCGTCGACGGCCAGGCTGGCCAGCAGCGGGATGGCCGCCTGGCTGACCGACCCCAGCACGATCATTGCGGCCACCACGAACATCGCGCCGATCTTGGGCCTGAAGTAGGACAGGATCCGGCGGAGCAGGTCGCGGTCGTTGTAGGTGCGGTCGTAGTCTTCGGCGTCGAGGCCGTCCATGACGAAGCCCATCAGCGGGCCCTCCCCTGCTCGCTCTCCAGGACCGGGGCCTCGTGCGCGGGATCCAGCCCGTCAGGCTCGAACGCCGGGCCTCCTGTCTCCTCCGGCTCGAACGCCGGGCCTCCCGCCTCCTCCGGCGTGTCGCCCAGCAGGGCCACGTCGGCCTCGTCGTAGTGGGCGAAGATCCGGCGGTAGAGGCGGCTGCGCTGGATGAGCTCGTCGTGCGTGCCGCAGTCGACCAGCTCGCCCCGCCTGAGCAGCAGGACCTTGTCTGCCCAGCGGATCTGGGAGAGCCGGTGGGTGATCAGCAGCGTCGTGCGCCCGTCGAGGACGCGGCCGATCGCCTGCTGGATCTTGTCTTCCGTGGCGGAGTCGATGGCGCTCGTCGAATCGTCGAGCACGAGGATCGCCGGGTCGGTCAGCAGCGCCCGCGCGATGGCCAGGCGCTGGCGCTGGCCGCCGGACAGCGTGACGCCGCGCTCGCCGATGACGGTGTCGTAGCCGTCGTCGAGCTCGGCGATGAACTCGGCGGCCTGGGCGTCCTCCGCCGCCCGCACCACGGCCTCGCGGTCGGCCCGCTGGCCCAGGCTGAAGGCGATGTTCTCGGCCACGGAACGGGAGAAGAGCACGATGTCCTGCTCGATGGTGGAGATCTGGGAGCGCAGCGAGTCGAGGTCCCAGTCGCGTATGTCGACGCCGTCGACCAGGATGCGGCCCGAGGTGACGTCGTAGATGCGTGGCACGAGCTTGGTGAGCGTGCTCTTGCCCGATCCGGTCTCGCCGACGATCGCCACCGTCTCGCCGGGCCGCACGCTGAACGTCACGCCGCGCAGCACCGGGTCGCCCTCGTCGTAGCCGAACGTGACGTCCTCGAAGAGGATCTCTCCCGCGATGGGCGCGGCGCGGCCGTCGGGCCGCTGCTCCAGCTCGGCCTCGGCGCTGATGATGCTCAGGATCCGGCGGGAGGAGGCGATGCCGATCTGCACCAGCGAGAAGGTGAAGATCGAGATCTGCGTCGGGAAGCCCAGCATGACGACCAGGCCCATGTAGGCCACCAGGTCGCCGACCGTGATCGCCCCCGCGCTCTGGAGCTGGAGGCCGTGCCACAGGGCGCCGGCCACCGCGAAGGCGTAAAGAAGGGTGGGCAGGTAGCGCGCCTGGACGAGGCCGTTGCGTACGAAGGAGTCGCGATATAGGCGCGCGTTGGCGCGGAACCTCCCCCGCTCCTGCCCTTCCTGCGCGGTCACCTTGATCACCTCGATGCCGCGCACGGCCTGGTTGAGCCCGGCGTTGAGCTCGCCGAACTGGTCGCGCATGCGGGTCGACACCGGGTTGAGCCTGCGCATGTAGTGGCGGAGCGCGAACACGAAGACGGCCGCGTAGATGCCTGGCACGAGCAACAACCGGGGGTCGATGGTGGCGATGAAGAAGAACGGCACCAGGCCGGTCAGCCACGAGTCGACGATCAGGTCGACGCCGGGACTGATCATGATGGACAGCTGCCGGATGTCGTTGGCCGCCCTGGCCATGAGGTCGCCGACCCGCTGCCGGTTGTGGAAGGTCTGGCTCTTGCCGAGCAGCGCGACGTAGAGCTCGTCGCGGGTGTCGCGCTCCAGCCGTTTGGCCAGCACCTCGCTCCCCATCCTGGCGACCATGTCGGACAGGCCGCGGGCCGTCACCAGCGCCAGCATCGCCATCGTGATCGACCACAGCGCGGAGGCCGGCTCGCCCCGCTCGCCCAGGACGGCGTCGAAGGCGTCGCCGGTGAACTGGGGCACGGAGGCGTTGAGCACCACCATGACCAACGACCCGCCGAGGAACCCGACCAGGTGCTGCGGGTGCCTGCGCAGGTGGGACCAGAGCCAGCGCACAGGACCGCGCCGGTCGTAGCGCGGACCGGAGACGGAGAACTCCGAGCTGTTGGTGGTCACCGGCAGGTCCTTTCCCCCTTGGCCGCGGTGGCGGCATCGGACCTGTTCCTATCACCGGAGTCTGACAGATTCCCATCGCTTTTCGTGGCGCTTGACAGAAACCTGCAACTGTAGTTATATGTTTTATGAAGCCACACGTAGAAGGATCGAGCCACACGCACGGAGGTGGAAGACGATGGTGCCCACGTCGATCGATTCGGCTCTCCGCGAGCTGGAGCGGCAGCTCGGCCGGCTGACCCGGCCCGTGCTCGGCGACGCGTGGGCGGCGATGCCGATGGACGCCGTCCGCCGTCAGGACGAGATCCTGCTCCGCTTCGACCTTCCCGGCGTCGACCCCGACTCGATCGAGGTCACGGTCGACCGCGGCGTCCTGGCGGTACACGCCAGGCGCGAGGAGACGTACACCGAGGACGAGAGCGTGTTCGTCCAGGAGCGCTCGACCGGCGACTACTCCCGGCAGGTCTACCTGCCTGACCGCCTCGACGCCGACGGCGCCCGGGCGGCATACGACGACGGCGTGCTCACCGTGCGCGTGCCGGTCCTGGAGTCGTCCCGGCCGCGCAAGGTCGAGATCGCCAAGGAGCTCTCGACGTGACCCATGGGCGTGGCGCTCTCGCCACGCCATCACGAAGGAAGGGGACCACGATGTTCAAGACGGCACCGACGGTCATCCTGCCGGCAGCGGAGGACCGCCCGGTGATCGGCACCTACACCACCGCCGAGCAGGCCAAGAAGGCCGTCGGTTTCCTGGCCGAGAACGGTTTCCCCGTGGAACGCTCCGCGATCGTCGGCCACGATCTGCGCCTGGTCGAAACCGTCATGGGCCGCGCCACCGCGGGACGCGCCGCGGGCGCGGGGGCCGCCACCGGCCTCTGGTTCGGCCTGATGATCGGCCTGCTCATGCCGCTCTTCACGGGCTCGACGGGCTCGACGGGGGCGTTCGTGCTCGGCGGGATCGCGTACGGCGCGCTCTTCGGCGCCGTCTTCGGACTGGTCACCTACCTGGCCAACAAGGGTCCCGGGTTCGTCTCCCAGCAGGCCGTCATCGCCGACCGCTACGACGTCGTGGCCGATGCGGCGGTCGCCGACGACGCCCGCAACCTGCTGATCAAACACAACTGGCGCACATAGGCGAGAGGCGACAGCGGGTCCTGAGCGCGGGACCCAGCCCGCTCGTACGGAACACCCAATCGCCCCACCGCCGGCGCTGTTGTCATATTCATGACATGGCGTGATGTCGCCTCGGGTAGTGCTTGAAGGCCGCGCGAGTCGTGGGCCAGGCTGCTCCACGGCGTTCGTGGCGCTCGTCGACATCGATGGCCGGGCGCCGCGAGTGGAGGCCCCCCGTTGCGACAGCACGTCTTTCCCGCCCGGCCACCCCGCCGTACCGCCGCCGCGATCTCGGTCGCGACAACGGCGCTGCTCGTCCTGACCGGGATGACGGTCCCCGCACAGGCACAGGCCGAACCGGCCCGAACCCCGCTCCCCCAGGCGGCGGACGGCGACACACCTGGCGACACATCCGGAGACGCGGACGGCGACCCTGGCGGTGACGCGGGCGGTACGGGGGTTCAGGCGGAGCTGGCCGCGCGGCTGGCGGGCGGGGACTCGGCGTTCTGGGTGGAGTTCAAGGCACAGGCAGCGCTGAAACGGGCGCCTGCGATCAAGGACTGGACCGCGCGCGGCGCCGCCGTGGTGGACGAGCTGCGCTCGACCGCGGAGTCCAGCCAGGCGAAGGCGCGGGAGCTGCTGAGGAAGGCGGGGGCGCGGCACACGTCCCTGTTCATCGACAACTCGATCTACGTGCACGGCGGCTCGGCGGCGCTGGCGCGTGACCTGGCACAGGACCCGGCGGTCGAGCGCGTCCGGATGCCGCGCACCTACCGGCTGCCCGAGCGCAGGCCGGGCGAGCGTGTGGCCGCCGCGAGGGCGGTGGAGTGGGGTGTGGCCGCCGTCCACGCCGACAAGGTGTGGAGCGACTACAAGAGCGACGGGCACGGCGTCGTGGTGGGCACCATCGACTCCGGCGTGGACGTGTCCCACCCGGCGCTCGCCGGGGCGTACCGGGGCGCGGGCGGGACGCACGACTACAACTGGTACGACCCCACGGGGCTCTGCACCGCGCCGGGCCCGTGCGACACCTACGGCCACGGCACGCACACCATGGGGACGACGGTGGGCTCCGAGGGCATCGGCGTCGCGCCCGGCGCCCGGTGGATCGCGGCGAGGGGTTGCCAGGACTACCGGTGCGGCGAGCTGACGCTGGCGTTGTCCGCGCAGTGGATGCTGGCCCCCACGGCGGCCGACGGCTCCGCGCCCGACCCGGCCAAGCGGCCGAACATCCTCAACAACTCCTGGTCCTCGGCGCCGGGTGACGAGTGGTACCGCGACTACGTGCGCCAGTGGGTGGCGGCCGGCATCTTCCCGGCCTTCGCCGTGGGCAACGACGGGTCCGGCTGCGGCACCCAGCGTTCCCCCGGCGAGTACCCGGAGTCGTACGCCGTCGGAGCCGTCGACCAGAACGGCACGGTGGCCTGGTTCTCCTCGCGCGGCGCGGGAGGGGTCGCTGACAGCAAGCCGGACATCGCCGCGCCCGGCCAGAACGTACGGTCCAGCGCCCCCGGTGGCGGCTACGAGGTTCAGAGCGGCACGTCGATGGCCGCCCCGCACGTGAGCGGCGCGGTGGCGCTCATGTGGTCGGCCGCGCCCGCGCTGGCCGGGGACATCGCCGCGACGAGGGACATCCTCGACCGCACCGCGCAGGACCGCGCCGACGCGACCTGCGGCGGGACCGCGGGCGACAACAACGTGTACGGCGAGGGCATGCTGGACGCCTACCGGGCCGTCGGCGCGTCGCCGAGGACAGGGGCCGGCACGCTGACCGGCACCGTCACCGACGAGCGCACCGGCGAGCCGGTCGCGGGCGTGCGGGTGTCCGCCACCGGGCCGCGCACACTGGACACCACGACCGCCGCCGACGGGACGTACCAGCTCTACTTGGACGAGGGCGGCTACGACGTCAGCCTGTCGTTCTTCGGCTACCGGACGCACGACCTCAAGGACGTGCAGGTGAGCGGCGGCGAGACGCGGACCCGCGACGTCGGGCTCTCCCCCGCGCCCACGGGGCGCGTGACCGTCCGGGTCGCGGACGGATCGGGGCAGGGCTGGCCGGTGTACGCGGCGGTCACCGTGACAGGGGCAGGTCTCACCTGGTTCGGCCGCCCCGGCGACGGGCGGGCGGTTCTCGACCTGCCCCTGGACGGCACGTACGAGATCACCGCCACCCCGCGCTACCCCGGCTACGCTTCCGTGACCGGCCAGGTCACGGTCGGCGGCGACGTCACGCTCGACCTGTCCGCGCGGATCGACGCGGCGGCCTGCGCGGCCCCCGGCTACGCCGCCGCGAACGGCGCGTGCGCTCCGGTGCCCGGCGCGCTCGTGCACGGCGCCGTCACCGACGCGAACACGGGCGACCCGGTCGACACCGCCACCGTCACGAGCGGCGGCGGCACGGAGAGCGACACGGCTTCCACCCCTGACGACGACGCTCTGCCTGACGGCTTCTACTGGGTGTTCGCGCCCATGTCGGGCGAGCGTGTGCTCACCGCCGCGCAGCGCGGCTACCGGCCGGCCTCCGCCCGCGTGACCGCGGGAGCCGGCGAGGTGGCGAGGACCGACTTCACGTTGGAGGCCGGCCGGCTCTCGGTCAAGGAGGACGACGTCTCGAAGCGGGCCAGACTCGGCCAGAAGGTCAGGACACGCCTGACCATCACCAACCGGGGCACCGCGCCGCTGACCTACGACCTCGCCGAGTCGCGGCGGGACGTCGTGGCCGCGCTGCGGGGCGCGCCCGTGCGCCGGGTCGAAACGGACGGCCTCAGCCCCGCCGCGACCACGGCGGCCAGACCCGAGCAGGAGCAGGCCACACCCGGACAGGCCACGGCCGCGACGCCGTGGGCGGGCGTCGCCGACTACCCGACCACGATCAGGGACAACGCCGCCGGACTCCACGACGGCAAGGTGTACTCCTTCGGCGGCTCCCTGCGCGGCCAGGGCGGCACGCCCGCCTCGTACGTCTACGACCCGATCGCGACCTCCTGGGCTCCCATCGCGGACATGCCGGAAGCCCGGCAGAAGGCCGCCTCTGGGTTCGTGGACGGCAGGTTCTACGTCGTCACCGGCTGGGACGCGCAGGGCGAACCGGCCGCGCGTACCCTCATCTACGACCCCGCGACCGACGGCTGGAGCACCGGCGCGGACAACCCGCACCCGTGGGGCGCGGTCGGCTCGGCCGTGCTCAATGGCAGGATCTACGCCGTCGGCGGCTGCGCCGGCGAGTGCCAGACGGCGACGGCCCAGGTCACGGTGTACGACGTGGCGGGCGACAGCTTCACCGCCGCGGCCCCCTACCCCGAGCCGATCTCCTGGGCGGCCTGCGGCGGCCTGGGCGGCAAGGTCTACTGCGCGGGCGGGCTGGCCGAGGGGCCGCGCGGCACGCAGCGCTCCTACGTGTACGACCCGGCCCGCGACGCCTGGGACCGGATCGCCGACCTGCCGTTCGACCTGTGGGGCAGCAGTTACACGGTGGCGAACGGCAGGCTGGTCGTCGCCGGCGGGGTCACGAAAGGCGGCACCACCCTCACCAACGAGGCGTTCGCCTACGACCCCGACGCCGACACCTGGACGCCGCTGCCGAACTCCCGCTACGCCCTCTACCGGGGCGCCGCCGCCTGCGGTCTCTACAAGGTGGGCGGCGCGGACGGCCCGCGCGTCACACCGTTCACGGAACTGCTGCCCGGCCATGACGGCTGCGACGCGGCCGGCACGGACGTTCCCTGGCTGAGCGCGAAGCCGGCGCACGGCACGCTCGCTCCCGGCGCCAGGGCCCGCGTCACCCTCACCCTGGACGCCCGCGCGCTCGCCAGGCCCGGCACTTACGAGGCGGAGCTGGTGGTGAACGAGGACACACCGTACCCGGCGCCAAGCCTCGGCGTGACCCTGGAGGCGCGGGCGCCGTGGCACTGGGCGCGGCTGTCCGGTCAGGTGCGCTCGAAGGCGTGTGACGGGACGGTGACCCCGCTGGCGGGGGCGACGGTCACGGTCGAACGCCACCGCGAGTCGTGGACCGTGGGCGCCGACGCCGGGGGCCGCTACGAGCACTGGCTCGGAGGCGGCCGGTCGAAGGCGAAGATCACCGTCACCGCCGGTGGGCACAGGACGTCCGCCTTCGACGTCCGGCCGCTGCCGCACGCCGACGTCCGGCGCGACGTCACGCTGACCCGCGAGGGCTGCTGACCGGCCGCCGCTCACCGGCGCGCCGCCCAGGCCCGTTCAGAAGGCTGACTGCCGAGGGCGGCGATCAGGTGGGCCGGCCGTCGAGGTCGGCGGCGGCCCGCGTACTCTCCACGGTCCCTTCGTAGGGGGTGGGCACGACCCCCGCCGAGCGGCACAGCTCGACGACGAAGCCGTTGAGCTCGGGTGTCTGGGCCTCCTCGCCGAACAACAGCAGTTCGCCGGCGAGGGCGGCCACGGGGACGCTCGCCAGACGGGCCGCGGGATGGTGCTCGGGGAGCAACACGCCGAGCGGGTCGAGCCGGATCAGCTCCGAGCTCACGCCAGGAGGGGGCGGGGAGGCCCACCCGACGCCGACGTCCAGCCCTCACGTCACCGGCGACGCGAGTTGCGCCGCCTGGCCACTCTCAGTGAAGGCGATCAGGAGGACGACGGAAACGCCCATTCCGAGCAAGCCTCATCACGCACACCGATCGCGCCCGGCGCCTAGCGGCGGACGCCCGCTCCCATGGGTCACCGGTCACCGTGCAGTCCCGCCCATTCGGGGCAGAGGTGGCAGTGTGAAACCTATGAAGCCCGTTCAGGAGCCCCTGTGGGGGCTGGTGCCACCGCTGCTGGCCAGAATGGCCGCGTGGAGTGCGTGTCTGGTCCTCATCGGCGTGGTGACCAACTACTTGATCGGCGTCGTGGCGGCGATGCGCCTCATCGCGCTGCCGGTGGCGGTCGCCCTGCTGCTCACCGCGCTGCTCTTCCCCCTGACCAAGCGCCTGGGCAAGGCGGGCATGCGGCCGATCTACGCCACGTGGGTGACGATGCTCGTCGCGCTCGCTGTGCTGGGCGGGACGGGCTGGATCATCGGCGTACGCGGCAACGAGGAGTTCCCCGGCCTGGTCAAGCAGGTTCAGGAGACCGCGAAGACCGTGGAGGGCTGGCTCTACAGCGGCCCGCTGCGCCTGGAACCCAACCAGCTCAGCCAGTGGGTCGAGGACATCGCCGGGCTGATCAGGGCGCAGCAGCAGCAGATCACCACCACGGTGCTCCAAGGCACCATGGTGGTGCTGGAGGTGCTGGCCTCCATCGTGCTGCTGCTGTTCGTGACGTTCTTCCTGTTGAAGGACGGCGACCGGATCTGGGGCTGGTTCCTCAAGGGGTTCGGGACGGCTGCGCCGCGGGTCGACAGGGCGGGAAGGACCGCCTGGACCACGCTCTCGCATTACGTCCACGGCACGGTGGCTGTGGCGGCGGTGCACGGCGTCGTCATCGGCATCGTGCTGGCGATCATGGGGGTTCCGCTCTGGCCCGCGCTCGCCCTGCTGATCTTCCTGGCGAGCTTCGTCCCCATCGTCGGCATCTTCTTCGCCGGTGCCGTCGCGACACTGGTCACGCTCGGGTCCAAGGGCCCCATCTACGCGCTGATCTTCGTCGGCATCCTCGTGGTGGAGCAGCAGTTGGAGAACCACGTGCTGCAGCCGCTGATCGTCGGCCGGTTGCTGCACTTCCACCCGCTGGCGATCATCATCGTGCTCGCCGTCGGCGGCATCCTGGCGGGCATCGCGGGCGCGGTCGTCGCCGTGCCGATCGCGGCGATCCTCTACCGGTCGATCCCCGAGCTCTTCCGTGACCCGCCGCCGGAGCTGCCGCCCCCGAAGCCGGCCGTGCCGGGAGGAGACGAGCCGCCGCGTCTCCGGCCGGCCGTGCCGCGAGGCGGCGAACCGCCCGCCGGTCAGGACGTGAAGGTAGACTAGGAGTACCGAGGACTTTTCGTGCGTTGGCATCAAGGTTGGCGTCGCCCGCGGCGATAGATGCATACGGCCCCCGAGGGCCTGGACGGGTCAGGCGATCATGACGCCGACATCACGCACGTTTCCGCGATCGGTGCGCTACACCGCCGCCGGCGTCCCCGAGTTCGACTCCATGGCGCGGCTCAGCCTCGCGCCGCCGGGGCGGCACGGCGGCGTCGACGGCCTCTGGTGGCCGTGCTCCCGCGACGCCGGGGCCGAGCTTCCCGCTCTCATCGCCGCCGTCGACCACCGCCTCGGCCGCACCACGCTCGGCGTCGCCCTGCATCCGGACGCGTGGGGCCGTGTCCCCCTGTGGGTTCCGGCGCGCGGGCGGCAGATCCGGGTGAGCCGCGCCCGCGGCGCCGATCCCCGCGTCGTCACCCTGACGCTCGCCGACGCCGGGCGCCTCATCCTGCTCATCGTCCCGGTGGCCGCCGAGAGCCCGCCGGGGCATGCCCTCGCGGGGGCTCTCCGGCCGGAGTCCGCCGCCGCAATGATCGGAGCATCCCATGAGCATCTGTGAAGTCTCGCCTTCCGGCGACGCCTGGCCCGCGGCCACCGTGGTCCGCCTGTCCGGCGACATCGACATCTTCACCAGCAAGGCCATGCGCACGCAGCTGATGGACGCGCTGGACTCCAGCCATGAGCTGCTCGTCCTCGACCTGTCCGACCTGGAGTTCTGCGACTCCTCCGGGCTGGGCGTCCTGGTCGGCGTGCAGCGCCGGGCCCGGTCGATGGGCGTCACGCTCGCCCTGACCGCACCCACCCCGCACATGTCCAGGCTGCTGCGCGTCACCGGCCTGGACCGATGCCTCCCGACGGCAGTGTGATCGCCTGCCCGGGCGGTGGCTTTCCGGGCGTAGTGTGCTGATCGTGAGTGGTGCCGTGGCGAAGTTGTGGTTTGATCCGTCCTGCCCGTATACCTGGATCACCTCCCGCTGGCTGCTGGAGGCGGCGAAGGTGCGGCCGATCGAGGTGCGCTGGCATGTCATGAGCCTGTCGGTGCTCAACGAGGACCGCGACGACGATCCCGAAGGCGATCCCGAGGGCTACCTGTGGGTCCCGGTACGCGTGTGCGCGGCCGTCCGGCGGCATCACGGCCAGGAGGCGCTGGGCCGGTTCTACACCGGGCTGTGGACCACTCGCGGCGGCGACTGGATCGGCGACCTGCGCACGGCCCTGGAGACCGCCGGGCTCCCGCCCGGGCTGGCCGCGGCCGGCACGTCCACCGACTACGACGACGACGTGCGGGCCTCGCACGCCGAGGGCATCGCCCTGGTCGGCGAGCACGTGGGCACGCCGATCGTGGCCGTCACGGGCACGGACGGCGGCACGGACGGCGGCACGGACGGCGGCGGGCGCGTCGCGTTCTTCGGCCCGGTCGTGTCGCGCATCCCGCGCGGTGAGGACGCCGGCCGGCTCTGGGACGGGACGCTGCTTGTGGCGGGCACCGCGGGTTTCCACGAGCTGAAGGGCGGGCCGCACCAGGAGCCGGTGCTCGGCTGAGACCTCCCACGGCCATCCGCAAGGTCGGGTGGCCGACGCTGGTGTTCTTCGCGGGGTTGTTCGTCATGGTCGGGAGCCCCATCGTGGCCGAGCTCGTCCAGGCCGCGGGGCGGCGGCGAGTCGGCGCAGGCGTTGTGGTGGGCCCTGGCCATCGGCGCCGACCTGGGCGGCGGCCAACGTCGTCATCTTCGGCATCGCCTCCCGCAACGGCACCCCGATCAGCTTCTGACAGTTCGAGAAGTAGGGGCTGGTCGTCACGTTCGTGACCGTGGCGCTGTCGACGCCGTACCTGTGGCGGCGTTACCTCACCTGAGCGGGCCGCCCCCATTGCGGGCCGTCCCCATTGCCGGCCCTCACCGGAGCGGCAGGACGTCCACCCCCTGCTCGGCCTCGCCGCGCGGGCCGAAGATGCGCCGCTCGGCCTCCGTGATGCGCACGTCGTTGATGCTCGCCTCCCTGCGCCGCATCAGGCCCGACTCGTCGAACTCCCACTGCTCGTTGCCGTAGCTGCGCCACCACTGCCCGGAGGCTCGTCGCGGTTGCGCCACACCGAGTCCTCGGTGTACGCGCCCGCGACCTTCTCGGGGTCGCGGGTGTTCCAGGCGTCCTCGGCGGCCTGCACCTTGACACGGGCGCTCTCCTCGGTGAACGGCGGGACGGGCGGGCGG